>JBGAOL010000347.1:0-4528 GCA_044221825.1 Gemmatimonadales bacterium | reverse complement strand
AGCTGCACCCCACGCTCGAGGGCACCCGCAGCAACCTGGCCCTGAGCTACGTGGCCGAGGCGCGCGACGCGCGCGACCTGGCGGAGGAACTCGCCGGCGGCCCCGGGGACGCCGAGGGCGCGGGCGCCGACCGCGCCCTCGCCCGCGCCGACTCCCTCCTCCGTCTGGCGCAGCAGTTCGACGCCCAGTGGCTCCGCCCGCTCCTCGATCGCGGCTGGGTGCAGCGCGACCGCGTGGCCCGGGCCGGCGACGTCGAGGGTCAGCGCGCCGTCGTCGCCACCGCCCTCCCCCTCGCTGACTCCGCCCTGGCCCGCGACTCGGCGCTCGCCGAAGCGTGGGAACTCCGCGGCTCCCTGCTGGCGGCGCAGCTGTGGACCTTCGAGGACCCGCGCACCGACTCCGTCACCATGACGCTCGCGGAGCAGGCGCTCCGCCGCTCGGTGCAGTACGACAGCACCCGCGCCAAGGCGTGGGCGCAGCTGTCGGACGTGGCCTATGCGCGGGGGGACCTGGTGGAAGCGGTACGGACGGCGCAGCGCGCGTTGCGCGTGGATGCCTACATGGAGGTGGCGGAGCCGGTGCTGGTCCAGCTCCTCTACACCGAGCTGGTGCTCGGCAACTACGACCAGGCGGCGTACTGGCTGGGCCGCTACCGGCTGATCCGCCCGGCGGACTGGCAGGTGACGCAGGCCGAGCTGACGCTCGTGCGCTACGACGTCGCCCACCCGCCCGACACGACTCGCGCCTGGGGCCTGGTGGCGCGCCTCGACAGCCTGGACCCCGGCGGCCGCGTCACCGGCATCTACTCACGCTACAATCCCATCTATCGCCGCCTGGCGGCGGCCTACGTCTCCCTGCGCGCGGGCCGTCCCGACGTGGCGCGGACCGAGCTGGGTCGTGCCCGCGCGCGCGTGCGCCAGGCCGGCGATTCCGCCATGACGCACGACTTCGCCTACGACGAGGCCCACCTGCTCTGGCACCTGGGCGACACTACCCAGGCCGAGGCGGTCCTCCGCCGCCTCTTCCGCGCCCGGCCGCGCGCGGCGGAGTTCGCGGCGCGGGACGCCCTCTATCGCGGCATCCCGCTGCCCGCGGCCCCGCCCCGCTAGCTACCGCTTCCGGCGCGCCCGCTTCCCGGCCAGGTGCGCCTTGAGCGACTTCACCGCGGGACGCCCCGCGTCACCCTCCTCCACCGCC
The DNA here is from genome assembly GCA_044221825.1 of Gemmatimonadales bacterium. Classification (GTDB taxonomy): domain Bacteria; phylum Gemmatimonadota; class Gemmatimonadetes; order Gemmatimonadales; family GWC2-71-9; genus JADJOM01. The sequence goes on along the minus strand of JBGAOL010000347.1, from coordinate 3,331 downwards.
AGCACCTGCACCGACGACCCGGTGTCGGCCACCACGTCCACCCGCGACGGCCACTTGTGGACGATCGCCACGATGTCGGAATCGCTGGCGTAATAGGCCCGCTGCATCCCCTGCATCTCCCCCTCGAGCAGCCCGCGCGACTGGTAGTACGGCCACACGAACTTCTCAATCGCCGACTCGCTCCAGAAGATCGCATCGCACCCCTTGAGGTCGATCTTCCGGCCGTTGACCACGAGCGAGACCTTCACGGGCTTGCGGTCCGGCACCCGGTTCTCGGTCGCCGCCTCCGCCACCACGGCCGCCCCCCGCGCCAGCTTCTCGCCGGCCGCAAGGAACCGGAGCTCGCCGGTGCGGGGATCCTGGATGAGCTGCAGCTTCTCGCCACGGCGGCCATCGGCCTCCTCGGCGAGGCGGCGGAGGTGGGTACTGGTCAGCGGCTTGGGCATGGGGGACGCATCCTTTCGTCGGGAATGGCGCGGCCGGGACGGGACAGCTGGCGGCGCCTCTCCTATAACATGATCCGGGGCGGTCATTTTTGGGTCACATCAACCCGGCATGCGTATTCCCGCACCTCCCAGCGTCGCTGCGGTTACCGCCCAAGGGCACCTCAGGCGGATGGTCTGGGGCCATGCCCGAGATCTCCCGCTTCCACGCCCTCGTGATCCAGATGTACTTCCACGACCACGCGCCCCCGCATTTCCACGTACGCCACGGCCATGGCCGCGCCCGCATGGGAATTGCCCCGGTCCTCCTGCTCGACGGAACCCTCCCACCCCGCCTCTTCTCCCTCGCCGAGCGCTGGGCTACTCTCCATCAGGCCGAGCTGCTCGACAACTGGCACCGCCTGGCCCGGAACCAACCCCCGCTCCCGATCGCGCCCCTGGAGTGACCCCATGAGCCCCACCGTCACCTCCGTCACCGTCCTCCCGCCCTACGCCCTCCACCTCACTTTCGAGGACGGCTCCGCGGGCACCGTGGACCTCACTGCAATCGTTCACCGCCTCCCCACCGGCGTCTTTGCCCCGCTCCGGGACCCGGCCCGCTTCGCCGAGGTCTACGTGGACCGCGAGCTCGGCACCATCGCCTGGCCCAACGGCGCCGACATCGACCCCGACACGCTCTACGCCGAGGCGCACGCCGCCACCCGCTGACCGGCGCCCTGCCGGAACGGAAACGGGCCCCGGGGATCCCCCCGGGGCCCGTTCGCATCCCGCGTCACCCACGTCCCTACGGCCGCGAGTACTGACTCTTCCGCCTCCCCGTCACCGGATCCACCACCCACCTCGGCATCGCCAGCACGTCTCCCACCAGCTGCACCACCGGCCCCGGCCGCACGATCGTCGGCTGCGTCGCGATGTCGAACGCATCCGCCTTGCTCACGTCCACCACGTACCCCAGGTCCTCGATGGACCGGATGCTCGTGGCGCTGAGCGGACGCACCGTCCCGCTGATGAACCCCGTCATGATCTCGCTCCGGAAGATGCTCTCCTCCCAGTGCGAGTCCCGCGTGCCGTCGCCCGAGGAGCCGTTGCAGGTGCCGGTGTCCTCCACCGGCACCGTCGTGGCCGAGCCGCCGCCGTTCAAGCCCGTGTAGGCCGCCACCGCCCCCGCGCCGGTGAACGCCGGCGTGCTGAGCGGGCAGCTCCCCGTCAGGAAGTTGCTGGGCCAGAACCCGGGGATCGGCTCCCACAGCACGCCGAAGCCGAGCACGTGCCCCATCTCGTGCAGGATCACGTCGTCCAGGCTGCCGTTGGCCTCGAGGTTGGCGAGGTCCGCCGTGTCGAAGTGCATGAGCCCCACGTACGGCAGCAGCGTCCCCGAGCGCCGGAGGTCGCACGGGCCCGCCGAGCCGAGGACCTGGCCCGGGCCGTCGATGGGGCTCAGCTCCACGTAGATCCGCACGTCGTCCACGGTGCCGCTGATGGTCTGGCTGATGCCGGCGCCGCAGTCGGTGGTGTTGAAGGCCACCGGGATGGTGAAGTCCGCCAGGTCGCCGGTGATCACTTCCTCCCAGCGCGCCTTGGCCGCGTCGAACGCCGCCTGCTGCGCCGGCGTGGCGCCCGCCAGGTAGACCACGTCGATGGTGAACTGCGAGGTCACCACCGCGTTCCCCGTCGCCGTGAACGTCACCGGCGAGCCCGTGAGCCCGGCGCTCGTGGCCTCGAGCGTGTTGGCGCCGGCCGCGGGGCCGAGCGTCCAGCTCCCCACCGTGGCGATGCCGCCGGCGTCCGTCACCGCACTGCCGCCCGTGACGCTCCCACCGCCCGACGCCACCGCAAACGTCACCGACGTTCCCGCCACCGGGTTCCCGCCCACGTCCGTCACGTGCACCGCCGGCGCCACCGCCACCGCCGTCCCCACCGTGGCCGACTGCCCGTCCCCCGCCGACTGCGCGATGTTCGCCGCCGCCCCCGTGGTCACCGGGATGCCGACGGTGCCGGACGTGAGGCTGGAGCCCGGCACCCGGTACTCGATGGAGTACACCCCCACCTGCCCCACGAACGTGATCCCGCTGAACGCCGCGACGCCCTGCGCGTCGGTGGTGGCGGTGGTGCTGTCCACCAGCACCGCCCCCCGGGACCAGCGCGCCGTCACCACCACGCCGGCCTGCGCCACGTCGTTCAGGAACTGGTCCGTCACCTGCACCGCCGGCTGCTGCGCCAGCGGCACGCCCACCACCGCCGACGCGCTCGGGCTCACCAGCACCACCGACGCGGCCACGGGCCCCGGGACACCGGTGGCCGTGAAGCTGACGGGCGACCCCGCCAGCCCCGCCGCCGTGGCCGTGAGCGTGTTGGCGCCGGCGGTGGTGCCGAGCGTCCACCCGGCCGGCGATGCGGTGCCGTCGGCCGCCGTGGTGGCGCTGCCGCCGGTGAGGCTCCCGCCCCCGCCCGTCACCGCGAACGTCACCGCCACCCCCGCCACCGGGTTCCCCTGCGCATCCGTCACCAGCACCGCCGGCAGCACCGGCACCGTGGTGCCCGCCGCCGCCGACTGGTTGTTGCCCTGCGTCGCCGCGATGGTCGTCGGCGGCCCGCCGTTGAGGGTGATGTTCCCGCTGAAGACGCTGGTGAACGCCGGCGCGCTGAACACCAGCACCCGCGTCCCCGGCGTCCCCGTCACCGTGAGGCCGCTGAAGGTGGCGGTGCCGTTGGCGTCGGTCACCGCCGTGCTGCCCGCCGACACCGTGCCGCCGCCCGACTGGATCCCCGCCGTCACCGTGAGGCCCGCCTGCGCCACCGCATTGCCGTGGAGGTCGGTGGTCTGCACCACCGGCTGCGTCGCGAACGCCGCCCCGCTCGTGGCCACTGTCGAGGGCGCGGTGGTGAGC
>JBGAOL010000346.1:0-4542 GCA_044221825.1 Gemmatimonadales bacterium | reverse complement strand
GCGGATCACGGCGGTGTTCCCCGACGGCAGCCGGCCGCTGCCGCCTGGCGCCACCGTGCGGGCGCTCCCCGCCAAGTTCGTGATCCCGGGCCTGATCGACGGCCACACGCACGTTGCCGGCCAGCCCTCCGGCGAGGACAACCACGAGCGCACCGCCCGCCGCCTCTGCCGGGCCCTGCTCGGCGGCATCACGGCCATCCGGGACATGGCTGGCGACGCGCGCACCCTGGCCTCGCTGCAGCGCGACGCGCTCGTGGGCGACCTCGCCTCGCCTGACATCTTCTATTCTGCCCTCTGGGCGGGCCCCGCCTTCTTCAGCGACCCGCGGACCGCCGACGCCAGCGCGGGCGCCGCGCCCGGCAGCTTCCCCTGGATGCGCGCCGTGGATGAGCAGACCGACCTGCGCCAGGCGGTGGCGGAGGCGCGAGGGAGTGGTGCGACCGCCCTCAAGCTCTACCAGGCGATGTCGCCGGCGCTGGTGGCGCGGATCGCGGTCGAGGGCCGGCGGCAGGGGCTCGAGCTCTGGGCGCACGCGGCCATGCGCGCCGTGAAGCCGAGCGAGATGGCGGCGGCGGGGATCGGGACGGTGTCGCACGCCTTCCTGCTGCTGTACGAGCTGACCCCGGAAGAGATGGCCCAGGTGCGCACCTCGCGCGGCGACACGACGCTCGCGCTGTTCCGCGACCGGCGCTTCGAGCAGCTCTTTACCACGTACCGCCGCCATGGCACGGTGCTGGAGCCCACCCTCTTCATCATGGAGGACGACACCAGCGGTACCCGGATGCGGGTGGCGAGCTACCTGAGCCGGCGGGCGCACGCCGCCGGCGTGCCGCTCCTGGCCGGGACCGACTCGCTCGGCAACGGGAGCCTGGACGGCTATGTGCTGCCCAATCTCCACGCCGAGCTCGAACTGCTGGTGGCCAATGCCGGTCTCACCCCCGCCGAGGCGCTGCTGGCCGCCACGCGCACCGGCGCGCAGGTGCTGGGCCGCGCACGGGAGCTTGGCACGGTGGAGGCCGGCAAGCTCGCCGACCTCGTGGTGCTCGACGCCGATCCCACCCGGGACATCCGCAACACCCGCACGGTGCGCCTGGTGGTGAAGCGAGGTGCGGTCTATGCCCCCTGGCCGTCCGCGGAGCACAGCAGTGAGTGACGGTTCCCGCGGCAGCACCACCGCTGCGGAGGGAGTGGCTGCGCCGACACAGTTCTCCGTCCGGCGCTACGGCGTCGTCGCGGGGATGCTCGTGGTGGCGGTCGTTGGCGTGCTGGTGTGGGTCGCGCCGTGGGCCCCGGCGGGACCGGCCACGGCCGAGGAAGTCGTGGCCCTCCGGTGTCTCCCCACCGACCAGGCGCTGGCAGGGCTCGAAACGCTGCTTCGCACGGAGCCGGCCAGCGAGGTGAAGGCGCGCGAGGGCGCGCGGGTGGTGAGCATCCGGACGACCCCGGCCTTGCTGGAGCGCGCCCGGGCCTGGCTGGCCGAGCACGACACCGGGTGCGAGGCCCCGTGACGCTCGACCTGCAGCCCGTCCTGACGGGTGAGTTGCTGGAACTCCGCCCGCTCGTGCCGGAAGACTGGGACGCCCTCTTCCGCGCCGCCGCCGACCCGCTGCTCTGGGAACAGCACCCCGAAAACACCCGCTGGCAGGAACCGGTGTTCCGGCAGTTCTTCGAGGGGGCCCTGGCCTCGCGCGGGGCCTTCGCCATCCGGGAGCGGGCGAGCGGTGAGGTGGTCGGGTCGTCGCGCTACCACGCGTACGACCCGGTCGAGGGCGTGGTGGAGATCGGCTGGACCTTCCTGGTGCGGCGGCTCTGGGGTGGGCGGCACAACGCCGAGCTCAAGCGGCTGATGATCACGCACGCGTTCAGCGGGGTGGGGCGGATCCACTTCATGGTGGGGCCGGAGAACTGGCGCTCGCGGAAGGCGGTCGAAAAGCTGGGCGCGGGACTCGCCGGGATCGTGACCAACCCGCGGGGCGGGACCTCGGTGGTCTACGAGCTGACGCCGGAGCGGTACGCCACCAGTCGCTACTAGCATCGCCCGGGCCAGCCCTTGCGCCTCTGCGGCCGGGGGTGTCGATTGTCGGGAAGCGCCTGACAGGCCGTGCGTGACAGGGAGGCTGGCGGAGGAGGACGGATGAGACTTCGTGTGCTCGTACTGCTGGCCCTGGCGATGCTGCCCGGATGTGGCGGTGAGGCGGGCCTCTCGCCGGGCGAGGTCATGGCCCTCGCGGAGGCCGAGGTGCGCTGGGCCGACCGGGGACCGGTGCACTACACCCTCGAGGTGCGCCGCACCTGCTTCTGCGCGCCGCCCTCCACCGATTGGGCCGTAATCGAGGTGGACCACGACACGCTGGTCCGCGTCAACCTGCTGGCCACGGGCGACTCGGTGCCGCGCGCCGACTGGGCCATCCGGCCCCCGGTTCCGGGGTTGTTCGAGGAGATCAAGACCTACCGCTCCCGCCTGCTCCAGGACGTGCAGGCCGACTACGACCCGGCGACGGGCTACCCCACGCGGATGAGGTTCTCCGCCGGCGGCAATGTCGGGGATGGCAACTACCACGTGGAGGCCCGCCACCTGGTGGCCCTGCCGTGACGGCGATGGGGCGCTCCGGGAGGCTGGGCGCCCCGCGGCTCTCCCCCCGTCAGCTTCCTTCCTGACCGCCCGTATCCCCGCTCCTCCCCGCTCCCCTCTGGCACGGACGCCTGACGCGGCTGTACAATTATCGGCCATGCGCGCTCCCCAGCCTCGCGCCCGGCTGGTGTGGGGCGTCCTGCTGTGCCTTGCCGGCGCGGCCGGACCCCTCGCCAGCCAAACGGCGCCCGATACGGCTGCCATGGAACGGCGGCTCAGCGCGGCAAGGGATGGCTCCCGGATTCCAATCCTGCTCCAGCTCGCCGAGGCCCGGCGGGATGAACCCGCAGCGGTGCTGCGGTTCACCGACGAGGCGTTGAGCCTGCTTGCCCGCCATCCGTCCGTGGAGATGGAGGTGGGGGTACGCCTGCTGCGGAGTCGTGCCCTGGAGCTCGGCAGCAATTTCCCCGAGGCGCTCGGGCAGGCGGAACAGGGTCTGGCACTGGCCCGGCGGGCAGGCGCCGACACACTTCTCGTGGCGGCGCACATCGCCGTGGGAACCGCACATTGGCGGCTCTCCGCCTACACCCCGGCCCTGGCTCACGCCGAAAGCGCGCTGGCGCTCGAGTCGCCCGGCGCCACCAGTCGCCGGAGGATCCGTGCCCTGAACCTGATGGGCGGGATCCACGAGGCGCGGGGGGACCTCGACCCGGCGATGGAGCGCTTCCTTCAGGCGCTCCACGCCAGTGAGGCGCTGGGGGATGAGCGCGAGGTGGCCCGCGCGCACAACAACATCGGTGTGACGTACTGGGACCTGGGACGGCTCGACGACGCGCTGGCCGCGCTGCGACGGGCCCTGCCGGTGCTCGAGCGCGTGGGGCCTGAGGCCACGCTCGCCAACACGCTGAACAACATCGGCCTCGTGCTCGGCGAGTTGCACCGCGACCGGGAGGCGATCCCGTACCTCGAGCGCGCCCTGGCCATCGACCGCCGCGTGGGCAACCTCTACGGACAGGCGAAGGACCTCAACAACCTCGGCTGGAGCTACAAGGGGCTGGGAGAGCGCGCCCGGGCGAAGGAGCTGTTCCGGCAGGGCCTTGCCCTGCGCGAGCAGATCGGCGACAAGGACGGCATCATCCGTTCCCGCGGCTCCTTGGCCGAGATGGCCGTGGAGGACGGCGACCTGCGGACGGGCATCGCGCTCGCGGAGCAGAACATCGCCCTCGCCGACTCGATCGGGGACAAGCTGAACCTCAGCGACCAGCTCGGCCTCCTGGCCCGCGCTCGCGCCATGCTCGGCGACTCGGCCGGCGCCTTCCGTGCACTCCGCCAGTTCCATGACCTCCAGACCGCACTCGCCGACAGCTCCATGAAGGCCAATACGGCCGAGCTCGAGGCCCGCTATCGCACCCGGGAGCAGGAGCGCGAGCTGGCCGCCGCCCAGGCGCTCGCCACTTCCCAGCAGGGCGCGCTTCGCTGGCTGCTGGTGGCCAGCATGCTGCTGGCGGGGTTCCTCCTGATGCTCGGCGTCCTCTACGCCATGCGGGGCCGGGCGCAGCAGGAGCTGGCGGAGTCGGAACAGCGCTACCGGGCGCTGTTCCACACCTCGGTGGGCCCCACCTTCCTGGTGGAGGTGGCCACGGGCCGGCTGCTCGATGCCAACGCGCCGGCACGCGCCTTGTGCGGCATGGGCGCCTCGGGCCAGCTGTTCCTCGACGCCGTGGCGCCGGAGTGGGTGCGCCGCGCGCTCACGCGCGCGGTGGCGGCCGCGGGGCCGGAGCCGGTGGCACTCGATGATTCCTGGAGCGATCCCACCGGCCGCCTCCGCTGGACCGAGCTCCGCGGCAGCACCGTGACCCTCGGCGGCCGCACCTGCCTGCTGGTCAGCCTGCGCGACGCCACCGAGGACCGCCACGCAGAGGAGGCGCGGCAGCGCGAGGACAAGATGCGCTCGCTCGGGGCGCTGGCGG
>JBGAOL010000345.1:0-4577 GCA_044221825.1 Gemmatimonadales bacterium | reverse complement strand
GAGATGGTGGCCTGGTCGAGGGCGTTCCGCTTCTCCGGGCGGTCCAGGATGAGGGAGAGCACCCCGCCGGTGAGCGCCACGGAGAGGCTCACGCCTTCACCTTCCGCGCGAGCGCGAGCGGCACGGGAATTTCCATGCGGAGAAGCGCGGTGGAGTAGACCTTGCCCTGCGCATCAGTCTTGAGCGAAATGGTGCCGCCGCCGTCGAGCGCGCCGTGCAGCAGGAAGTTGAGCGCGTTCAGGTTGGGGAGCTCGAAGCGCTCCACTCCCTTGACCATGCCCTTGAAGTGGCGCGCCACGCGGGCCTGGGTCACTTCCCTGACCAGCAGTGGGTAATACGCGGGCTCGAGGGCGATGAGGCCCACGTTGGCCGTGTCGCCCTTGTCGCCGGAGCGGGCGTGAGCGAGCGCGACGAGCGGCACCAACCGGGTGGCGGGGGCCTTTCGGGCGGGCTTCCGGGCGGCCTTAGTCATCGAGCACCTCCACCTTCACGAAGGGTTCGATCTCGCGCCGGTCGATGAGGGCGGGCCAATAGGCCACCACTTCCTGCACCTCCGGCCGTCCCCCGGCAAAGCCGGTGACACTCGGCGGGCCGGTGAGCACCAGGGGCGCGATCTCGCGCGTGAAGCGCTCCACCGGCGCCTTCTCCCGCGCGCGGACGCCGATGCGGAGCTGCACCTCAGGCGCGTCGGGGCTCGGCTTCCCGGCGAGGGGGCCGTGGGTGGCGTCGACGCCGACGTACTCGGTGAGGATCTGCTCGAACTCGAGCCCCAGGTCCTTCAGGCGCTGGCGCAGGATCTGGTCCGCGGCCCTGGCCTTGTCATACGCGTCGGGCCAGCTGTAGACCAGGGTGCCGACCGCCTTGTAGCCGTAGAAGTAGGCGATGGACACCTTGAGCATCGGCGTCTTCTCGCGGCCGCGGATGCCGCTCACCTGCACCCGGTCCCGGCCGGCCTGCCTGAGCCGGATCGAGGTGAAGTCGGCGATGCCGTCGGGGGTGATGTAGGTGTGCGGGTCCCCCATTTCATAGACGAGCTGCTCGGTGACGCTCGGGACGCTCACCAGGCCGCCGGTGTCCGGGTGCTTGGTGATGGTGAAGGTTCCGTCGGCCTTCGCCTCGACGATGGGGAAGCCGGGGTTGGCGAGGCCCTTCACCTTGCGCCAGTCGCGGAGCAGGTTGCCGCCCGACGACTGGGCGCCGCACTCGATGATGTGCCCGGCGACGGTGCCGGCCGCCACCTTGTCCCAGTCGTCGGTGGCCCAGCCGAACTCGTGGAAGAGCGGGCCCAGGGTGAGGCCGGTGTCGGTGACGCGGCCGGTGATGACCACCTGGCCGCCCAGGCGCAGCGCCTCCACGATCGGGGCCATGCCGAGGTAGGCATTGGCGGAGAGCACCCGGTCGCGGATGTCACCCAGGGGCCGGCCGGTGTCCATGTCGGTGAGGGCGTGCCCCTTGGCGAGGAGCTCGTCGAGGCGCGGCAGGATGTCGTCCCCGGTGACGAGGGCGATGCGCACCTTGTCGCTGACGCCAAGCCTGCGCGCCACCTCCCGCACCGCCTCGGCGCAGGCCCGCGGGTTGACGCCGCCGGCGTTGCTGGTGACGCGGATCCCCTTCGCGGCGAGATCCGGCAGGATGCGCTCCATGAGCGGCACGAAGTCGCGGGCGTAGCCGAACTTCGGGTCGCGCGACTTCTGCTTCTGCATGATGGACATGGTCACCTCGGCGAGGTAGTCCATCATGAGGTAGTCGATGGGGCCGCCCTGCACCTGCCGGACGGGGGCCTCGAGCCAGTCGCCCCAGAAGCCCTGGCCGGCGGCGACGCGGACGATGCGGTCGGTCATGTGCCTCACGGAGTGCCGGGTGCCGGCAGCGGCACCTCGAGGGTCCAGGTGCGGTCCGCCTCGCGGACCACCACGATGGCCAGCGGGACAAAGCCGGGGCCGGCGGGCAGCCCCGGTCCACTGAACGGCAGGACCTGGGTGGCACCCTGCCGGGCGGGGACGGTGAGGGGGCCTCCTGGCAGCGGGCGGACGCTGGCGGAGTCGGCGTAGAGGCGGATGCTCACGGTGGCGGTCCAGCTGCCGCCGGCGGGGTCCGCGAACCCGGGGAGGAGCCGCACCTCGGCCTCCGGGGAGGCGGCCCGGTCCATTCCCGTCAGGTCCACGTGCAGCCGGCCGAAGGCGTAGTTCATCGGCGACTTGCCGAGGATGCGGCCGGTGCCGTCCAGCATCGTCACGCCGAAGTCGGTGAAGGCGGGCCATTGCTCCCGCGGCATCTGGACGTCGATGGTGGCATGCACAGCCCAGGGCGGCAGGCGGAACCGCAGGCGCGACTCGCCAGACCCACCCCGCACGGTGTCGCTTCGCTCCGCGCCCACCACGACGGCGAAGGGGGCGGTCTCGACAGCCTCGTCGGTCTGGTTCCCGAGGCGCACCTCGACGCCGGCCGCGGTGCGGGCGGCGCGGATGGTCACGGGGCTCTGGACGACGGTGATGGTGCCGCGCGCCCCCTCGAGCGGGGAGGCCACCGCCACCGCCTCGTACAGGCCCGGCTCCACGTCACGCGCGTCCACGATGTAGACCCCGGCCTGCTCCCCGAAGCCAGCGCCGATGCCGTTATCCTCACGGTAAGGCTGACCGCCGGGTTCATGCAGGTAGGCCAGCAGCATCTCACCCGGCTCGCTCGTGGTGAAGCCGACGGCAAAGGGACGGGCCCGCTGGGCGACGAAGAAGCGCCGGGCCTCGGTGCCGCCGGCCAGGGTGCCGAGGTCCGCGATGGCCAGGTCGCCGGTGTCGGGCACCACCACGGTGGCGACGAGGCGCGCGACTGGCCCGGCCAGCGTGTCGCGCCCCCACGCGCTCGCGGTGCCCACGTAGACGCCGGGGCGGGTGAACGCCTCCGCCCGGAGGGCGAGGCGCACGTCCGTGCCCCTCGCGGTCAGCGTCGCCCCGGCCGGGGGGATGAGCCAGGGGACACTCGCCCGGAAGGTGACCGGGAGGTCTCCCACGTCAGCCGAGGTGGTGAGGCGGTAGTGCTGCGCCGTGTCGCCACGGGCGGTGAGGGGACGCGTGAGCCAGCCGGCCGACTGGCCCGGCGCGGTGGTCACCTGCACCTCCGGGACGGTGCGCGAGGTGGCCAGCCAGCGCCACGCCGCGTCGACGTCCGCCTGGCCGGGCCCGACGTCCACCGCGGTCTCTCCCGCGAGCGGCTGCGCCGTGACCATGAGCGCCTGCCGGATGGTCCGCGCCACGACCGGCTTCTTCTCCTGGGCCAGCCCCGAGACGAGCAGCGCCGCGAGTCCTGCCGCATGCGGCGACGCCATGCTGGTGCCGCCCATCCGTTCCTCACCCGTGCTCCAGCGCGGCACGGAGGAGTAGGCCATGCCCGGCGTCACGATGTCGGGCTTGGCGAGCTCACCGCCGCGCGAGCTGAAGTAGGCGATCGGGTCGCGCCCCGTCCCGCTCCCGCCCAGGAACACCGCCGGCAGCGTGGCCCCCACTGTGAGCGCGCGGCTGGCCGAGCCGGGGAAGCCCATGGTGGAGAGGCCGGGCCCGTCGTTGCCCGCGCTGATGGCAAAGACCGCGTCGGGATGCGCCGCGAGCACCGAGTCCACCAGGGCGTCGATGCGCGCCCGCCCCTCGGCCTCGTTGCCGACGCCGAAGCTCATGTTCATCACCAGCGGCAGCCGCCGCTCGGTGGCCACACGGATGGCGTACGCCATCGCCGCGAGCATGCTGCCGGTGGTGGAGATCCCGCCGTTGGCGTTGTTGGCAATCTTGAGACCCAGCAGGTACGCGCCGGGCGCCACCCCGTTGAAGCCGGCCACCCCGTAAAGTCCGTTCCCCGACGCAATCCCCGCCACGTGCGAGCCGTGCGCGCTGGTATCGAAGAAGAGGTCGAGCTTCGGCGCCCCGCCCTCCTCGCGGAAGTTGGCCGCGAGGTTGAGCCCCGGGAACCGGCCGCGGCCGTGCCAGCCGAAGTAGTCGCGGGCCACCAGATAGTCGTGGACCGGCGTCTCGTTGGCCAGGGAGCCATCGCCGTCGGTGTCGGCAAAGAGCACCCAGCCCTCGCGGGCGCGGACCACGACGATGGCGAGGGTGTCGGCGTCGTCACCATCGCCGTTCACGTCGGCGGCGGGCATCTGGCCGAGTGGCAGCTCGGCGAGGGAGCCGGTCCAGAGGCGCTCGCCCACCATCAGGGTGCGGAGGCGGCTCACCCCGGAGAGCGCCTGCCCGCCGACCCGGATCACGTCGCCCTCGGCGCTCGCGGCGGTGAGGGGGACCGCTCCCTCGCCCGAGAAGTCGCGGAGGTCGAGGATCTTCTTCTCGCCGGTGGAGGTGGTGCCGAGGCCGGGGATGCCGGGATCGATGCCGCTGTCGAGGATGGCGAGCAGCACGCCGCGCCCGTCGTACGTGGGATGCGCGGCCAGGAACGCCGGGACGTTGGTGGCACGCAGCGGCATCCAGCCACGCGCGTACGCCTCGGCCGGCGGCATGACCGGCTTCGGCTCGGGACGCGCCGGCTTGGTGGCGGGCGCCGCCGCCACGGCGGGGGCGGGCACGGCGGCGGGCGAAGCA
>JBGAOL010000344.1:0-4754 GCA_044221825.1 Gemmatimonadales bacterium | reverse complement strand
GAGGGGCCCGTTCTGTTGTCCGGCCGTGTCCGTGTGAGGGCGCATGTTCGATCCGAAAACCCACTGCGTGGTGGTGGTGGGCGCCCAGTGGGGCGACGAGGGCAAGGGAAAGCTGGTGGACGTCCTGTCGGAGCGCGCCGACTGCGTGGTGCGCTACCAGGGGGGCGCCAACGCCGGCCACACCGTCGTCATCGGCGAGGACCAGTTCATCCTGCAGCAGATCCCGTCGGGCATCCTGCACCGCCGGGCCACGTGCGTCATCGGCAATGGGGTGGTGCTCGACCCGGAGACGCTCTTCAAGGAGCTGGACGGACTCACGGGGCGGGGGGTGGACACCGCAGGCCGGCTCTTCGTGTCGGAGCGGGCGCACCTCGTGCTGCCGTATCACAAGCTGCTCGACGCCGCCAGCGAGAAGTCCCAGAAGATCGGCACCACCGGGCGCGGCATCGGCCCGACCTACGAGGACAAGTACGGCCGCCGCGGCGTGCGGGTGGCCGACCTCCGCGACGCCAAGGCGCTCCGCGCCCAGCTCGCCGCGCGGATCGAGCGCGCCAACCAGCTCCTCGCGATGATGGGCGCGGCGCCGGCGTCGCTCGAGGAGCATGTGGCGCTCCTGGAGCGGCTGGCGCCCCGGCTCCTTCCCCTGGCCACCGACACCGGGCTCCTGGTGCACCAGGCGCTCCGCTCAGGCCAGCGGGTGCTGCTCGAGGGCGCGCAGGGGGCGCTGCTCGACGTGGACCACGGCACCTACCCGTACGTGACGAGCTCGAACACGACGGCCGGCGGGGCCGCGGTGGGGGCGGGCATCGGGCCCACCGCCATCGACGGCGTGCTGGGCGTGGTGAAGGCCTACACCACACGGGTGGGGAACGGCCCCCTGCCGACGGAGGCCCACGGCGAGGCCGGCGCCGCGCTGCAGCGCATCGGCGGCGAGTTTGGCGCCGTGACGGGGCGCCCCCGGCGTTGCGGCTGGTTCGACGCCAGCGTGGTGCGCTACTCCGTGCGGGCCAACGGCTCTACGGCCGGCGGTGACCAAGCTCGACGTGCTGGACACCCTCGCCGAGACCTGGTGGGGACGGGCTACCGCGTGGATGGGGAGGGACGGACGTCGGCCGAGGTGGAGCGCTGGACCAGGTGGAGCCGGTCTACGAGACGCTCCCGGGGTGGCGGAAGTCCACCGAGGGCGCCCGGCGCATGGCCGACCTGCCGCCCGAGGCACGGGCGTACCTCGACCGCCTGCAGGACCTCGCGGGCGCGCCGATCCGCTACGTGAGCGTCGGCACGCGCCGCGACCAGATCATCGAGGTCTAGCGCCGACCCCGGTCAGTTGATGCGGTTCTTCTCGTAGCGCAGGTTCCGGGGCGCAAACCACCAGCCGAAGTTCCGCGTGACCGGCTGCCCGCCGTTGAGGCGGAGGTCGGTCGGGTCGGACCGGAGGGTGGCGAACACCCGCACCGCCAGGATGTCGTCCCAATCGTTGTTGCCGCTCGCGTCCGTCGGGTTGGCGGTGGTGGCCTCGCTGCCGTCGCTGAACACCAGGCGGACGCGAATGCTGTCCACCCCCGTCGCAATCAGTTCTCCCGCCGGCGTGCCGTCCGGATTCATCCGCTCGGCGCGCATCAGCCGCCCGTTGTCCACCCAGTAGGCCACGAACTTCATCCGGGTCACGGCGGTGCCGTTGTTGGCCAGCTGGAGGTTCCGGGCGTACGCCGCCTCGTGCTGCAGGAGCGTCGTGTCGGACCGGAAGGTGATCGAGGCAATGGCCCCGCTCCGCGTCACGTTCGTGACCTGGATCAGGCGCCGCTCGTTGCTCGACTGCAGGACTGCGACGTCGTTCGCCGCGAGGTCCCAGGCCACCGTGTCCACGTCCACGCACCAGGTGCCGCAGCTGCCGGTGCCCGGCGCGAGCGGGGCGCCCCCGTACTGGAAGGTGTGCGCCGCGGCCGCCACACCGTTGGTGTAGGGCACGCTCAGGACGACGATGGTGTCGCCCCGCACCGAGAGGCTCCCGAAGCGGACGCTGGAGGCCAGGTCCACGCCGGTCTCGGAGAGGTCGCGCTGGAGCGCCTCGTTGATGAAGCGGGCGTTCCGTTCGATGCCTTCGCGCATGCGGCCGGCGGAGAGGCCCCGCCAGGTGGAGGCCACGGCGGCGGTGGCCGCGGCCAGGACCACCAGGCCGGCGATCATCGCGATCATCAGCTCGACCAGGGTGAAGCCCGCCCGGCCGGTGGGGGCGTGAAGGCGCATGGCGGTCACCGGTAGATGAGGGTGACGATGGACACGGGCACGGTGCCGCGCGGGTACGTCACGTTGCAGGTGGCGCGGTAGAGGTTGTTGCCCAGGTCGGCCACGTCGAGGGTGCGCCGGTAGGCGCCCGTGCCTGAGAGGGCGCCAGTTGCATCGACGCGGGCCGAGGGCTCCGAGGCGGGCACGGCGGTGCGCGACCGCACCTCCTCCACGTAGTTGCGGGCGATGCCGAGCGCCACGTTCCGCTCCGCGTTCGTGGCCTGGGCCCGGATCAGCATCCCCTGGGTCTTGCCCAGGGCCATGATGCCGACCGAGAGGATGACCACGGCGATGATCACCGAGATCAGGGTGAAGCCGCCTTCGCGCTGCCGGGTCATCGCCAGTACCCTCCCTCGGTGGTCCACAGCCGGACGCCCCCCGCACCCGACACCGTCACCGCCGCCACGGCGGCGGAGTCATCGGTGCGCTGCACATACACGACGCCGCGGGTGCCGAAGGGGGTGGTGAGGCCGCGCCCGTCGAAATTGATCTGCGGCGTCGGGAAGGTGATCCCCCCCGAGCCGGCAAAGTCGGTGATGTCCGCCTGGCCCGCCCGCCCGAAGACCGCCCCGTTGGGGAGGGTCCGGGTGCCGAAGGCGTTGAGCGAGTCCCGCTCGGCCAGCGTCTGCCCGATGACCCCGTCGCGGTCGAAGTCGAGGTAGCCGGTGTAGCTGTTGGCGGCTGTATTGAACACCACGCGGACGGTGGCCCGGCGGGCCATCGCCTTGGCCCGGGCCAGCTCGAGGTCCGCGGTCAGCTGGGTGGCCGCCATCCGCGCCTTGGTCTTGCTCGAGGCGCGGAACCGCGGCACCATCATCATCGTCGCCAGGCCGAGGACGACGATCACGATCATCATCTCGGCGAGCGTGAAGCCCCGGGCGTCGTGCCGCATGGCCGGCATCCTAGAACACCGGCCGGAAGGAGGTCTGCACCACGCTGCCCACCACCGGGGTGCCCGGGGGCAGGTTGTTCGGGTCCCGGAACCGGAGGTCGAACCGCCAGTCGCGCGTGGGGACGCCGTAGTAGGAGGTCCAGCTCCACCGGCGCCGGTTGGCGTACTGGCTCTGGAAGAGCGACACCAGGGAGCCGCGGTAGGTCACCGTGCGCCCGCTGAAGTTCTCCAGGAAGCGGGGGAAGTTCTCGAGCCCGCCGCCGTAGTTGCTCGTCGAGCCGACGAGCGGGGGCGGGGCGCTCGGCGTGCAGGCGCGCTGCCAGTCGCAGGGGGTGGCCGAGTGCCCGGCGGCGATGGCGGCGTACACCGTCATGTTGTTGGCGGTGTTCTGCGGCGGGTTGAGCCAGTCGGTACCGCCGCCCGCGGCAGTGTGGCCGGTGAGCGGGTGTGCGGCGTCGGTCCAGGCGCTCGACTGGAAGATGATCGCATCGGCGATGAACGAGGCCGGGTACCAGCCGACGGTGTTGTAGTCGCCCCAGAGGTAGAGGGGGCGGTCGGTGGAGATGGTGATCGGCTTCCGCAGCGTGGCGCCGTTCCGGATCCGCACCACGGGGTAGTCACGGGTGTTCGTCGTGGCGCTGGTGTTGGTGAACGTGACGTAGATGATGGAGTAGTCCCGGGCCGCGCTGCCGGCCGCCCAGGTCTGGAGCGCGCCCACATCGATCTGGAAGACGTCGGCGCCGATGTTCTCGCGCCCGTCCCAGAACGCCTGCGGGATCCCGGTGAACATGGCGCAGCTGGCCCCGGTGGGCAGCGGCGAGCCGATGATCGTGAGGCCGGCGCAGGTGTTGACGTTGGCCAGCTGGGCCAGGTCCACCGTGATGTGGGCCGTGGCCTTCCAGGCAAACTTGACGGCGCGGGTGTCGGCGTCGTCGGCCCCGTTGCGCGGGCGGATGAGCTCGATCGGCGGCATGCCCACCGGCAGCGGGAGGCGGAGGGGCTGGACGCCGCTCACGCCGGTCATGACCCGGCCGTTGAAGAGGGAGTTGCTGGCCGTCACGAACGACTGCCCGGGGTTGCTCCGGCTGTCGAAGTTGAGGGTCTGCGCCACCGCCGAGGCGTTGTCGATCCGCACGTTGGCGTTCCGCTCGCTGTAGGCCTTCCGCTGCCAGAAGAGGCTGTCCGGGGTGGTGATGAGGTCGTGGAAGCTCGTCACCGCCGAGCCGCCCGGCGTCAGGTAGATGTTCGAGTTGCTGTGCACCCAGCCCGCAAAGTCCATGTTCTGGCCGTTGTGGATCTCCAGGTCCTCGTCGTAGAACACGCCGAACTGGAAGAGCGGGATCGACTGGGCGTTGGCGGTCACGACCACCTGGCCGCGGTTGCCCAGGCCGTCGGTGGCGGTGATGCCGATGTCGATCCGCTGGTTGAGGCCCATCAGCCCGCTGAAGGGGCCGTAGGTGATGGTCCGCGGCACCGGGGCGCCGATCGTCGTGACGGTCGGCGTGGCGAAGGTGAAGCCGCTGAGCGTGGGCAGGGTGATCGAGGCGATGTCGGCCGAGCTCAGGATGCCGTCGGT
>JBGAOL010000343.1:0-4625 GCA_044221825.1 Gemmatimonadales bacterium | reverse complement strand
CGTGCTGCAGCAGAGCGGCGCCCACGGCGTGAAGCTCGAGGGCGGCGAGCACCTGGCGGAGACGGTGCGGGCGCTGGTCCGCGTCGGCATCCCCGTCATGGGCCACCTCGGCCTCACGCCGCAGTCCGTCAACCTCCTCGGCGGCTACCGGGTGCAGGGGCGGGAGCGCAGCGCGGCCGATCGCCTGAAGAGCGACGCCCGGTACCTCGAGGAGGCCGGCGCCTGCTCGCTGGTGCTCGAGCTGGTGCCCGCCGCGCTCGCCACCGAGGTGAGCCGGGGGCTGGCCATTCCCACCATCGGCATCGGGGCCGGACCGGGGTGCGACGGCCAGGTGCTGGTGCTGCACGACATGCTGGGGCTCAACGAGGGCTTCCGCCCGCGCTTCCTCAAGACCTACGCCGACCTCGCGGCCACCGTCCGTCAGGCGGCGCGCGCCTTCGCCGGCGAGGTGCAGTCGGGCGCCTATCCCGCGAAGGACCACAGCTTCGAATGAGCGGTCCCGCAACATCCTCCGGGCTGCCGGTGGTCGCCGAGATCCCCGCGCTCCGTGCCTGGCGCGACGCCGAGCGGGCGGCCGGCCGCCGGGTGGCGCTGGTGCCCACCATGGGCGCCCTCCACGAGGGGCACCTGGCGCTGGTGGACGAGGCGCGGCGCCGGGCGGAGCGGGTGGTGATGAGCATCTTCGTCAACCCGCTCCAGTTTGGGCCCAGCGAGGACTTCCAGCGCTACCCCCGTCCCCTGGAGCGTGACCGTGCGCTCGCGGCCGCGCGCGGCGTGGACCTGCTCTTCACCCCCACGGTGGAGGTGATGTACCCGCCGGGCTCCGAGACTCGCGTGGTGCCCGGCGAGACCGCCAGCCGCTGGGAGGGCGACGTGCGGCCCGGCCACTTTGCGGGCGTCCTGACGGTGGTGCTCAAGCTGTTCCACCTGGTGGAACCCGGCGTGGCCGTCTTCGGCCAGAAGGACATCCAGCAGGCCACGCTGATTCGCCGGATGGTGCGGGACCTGGACCTGCGGGTGGACCTGGTGTTGTCGCCGACCGTGCGTGAATCCGACGGGGTGGCGTTGAGCAGCCGCAACGCCTACCTGACCCCGGACCAGCGGGTGGAGGCCCGGGTCCTCAACCGGGCGCTCCGGGCCGCCGACCGGGCCTGGCGGGAGGGTGGCCGGGACGCCGCAGTGTTGCGCCGCCTCATCGAGGGGGAATTCGGGCTCTCTCCGGGGGTGCAGCCGGACTATATTGCGATCGTGGACCCGGATACGCTCTCGCCCGTCCCGGTCGCGGTGGCTGGCACGATCATCGCTGTGGCTGCTCGCGTCGGCTCGACGCGCCTGCTGGACAACCACATTCTGGGCATGGACTTCCGTTGACCCTTGGACCTGAGCTCCGCGCCGCCCCCTCGGGCCTACGGCCGACCCTCCCGGTCTGGTCGGTGGTGACGCCCGCCCGCCTCGCGCACATCGAGCGGGTGGCGCGCCTCGTGGCCACGTGGGCGGAGGAGATGGGGATCCCCGACAGCGAGCGCAACCGCTGGCTCCGCGCCGTGTGGCTGCACGATGCGCTGCGCGACGCCACCGCGGACGAACTCGCGCGCTGGGCGCCCTCGGTGCCCGGCCCGGCCGAGCTGCGCCACGGCCCCGCCAGCGCGGCGCGCGCCAAGGCCGAAGGGGAGACGGATCGCGGCGTACTCGACGCGGTGCGCTACCACAGCGTCGGGCTCGCCGAGTGGGACATGGTCGGGCGGGTGCTCTACTGCGCGGACTTCCTGGAGCCGGGGCGCGAACACACCCGCGATGCGCGCGCCGAGCTGGCGCGGCGCTTCCCCCAGGATGCCGGCGGCGTGCTCCGTGAGGTGGCCCGGATGCGGCTCACCCACGCGGTCCAGTCCGGCTGGCCGCTCCCCGACCCGACGGTGCGCTTTTGGAACTTCCTCACCGCCCGCGCCGCTGGCTGATCGCCGGCGGCTCCCTTCTCCTCATCGCGGCCCTCGTCCTCGTGATCCGCGCCACCCGGCGGGACCACGTGGCCGGCCACGCCTACGACATCCCCTCGGCCACCAACCGCGTGATGGTGGAGGTGCTCAACGGCACTCACCGCAACGGGCTCGCGCGCCTCGGCACCCGGCAGCTCCGGGCGCGCGGGGTGGACGTCGTCTATTTCGGGGGCGTGCGCGAGCCGGCGGACGATTCGACGAAGATCCTGGTCCGCCGGGGCGACCCCGCGCGCGCCGAGGCGGTGCGCGCCGCGCTCGGGGTGGGGCGGGTGTCGGTGGCGCCGGATTCCCTCCGGCGCGTGGACGTCACCGTGCTGCTGGGGGTGGATTTTGTCCCGGCGCCGGACGTCGGGCCGTAGTGGCGCGGCGCACCTCCTCGATCAGCTCCGCGGGCAGGTAGGGCTTGGGCAGGAAGGCGCTGAAGGCCAGTCCGGCGCAGCGCCGCGCCACCTCCTCCTCGCTGTAGCCGCTCGTCAGGATCACCGGCACGGCGGGATTCACCCGCTGGATCTCCCCCAGCACCTCATCCCCGGTCATCCCCGGCATCGTGAGGTCGAGCACCACAGCCGCAAATGCCTGGCGCCCGGCGCGGAAGCGCGCCACCGCCTCCTCCCCGCTGGCCGCCGTGTGGACCTCGTAGCCGGCCCGCCCCAGGAACGCCCGCATCAGGCGGAGCACGTCTTCCTCGTCGTCCACGATGAGCACGCGAGTCGGGGGGGCCTCGGGCGTGCCCTCCTCACCGCCGTCCCGCCGGCGCGCCGGTGCCGGCGACACCGGGAGCAGCACCCGCACCCGGGTCCCGGAGCCGGGCGCACTCTCCACCCGGAGGCTCCCGTGGTGGCGCCGGGTGATGCCGAGCGCCGCCGCGAGGCCGAGGCCTCGGCCCGAGAACTTGGTGCTGTAGAAGGGCTCGAACATCCGCGCCTGCACCTCGGGCGCGATGCCGGGGCCGTTGTCCGCCACCTCGAGGTAGACGTAGCGGCCCTCGCGCAGGCTCTGCGGCATGGTGGTGCTGAGCAGGTAGGCGCGGTCGAGGTCCTGGACCCCGGCGCGCAGGGTGACCGTGCCCTTGCCGCCCGGCAGCGCCTCCCCGGCGTTGGTGACCAGGATGAGCAGCACCTGGCGAAGCTGGGTGGGGTCGCCCTCGATGGCGGGGAGGGGGCCGGGGGCCTCGAGTTCCAGGCGCGCGCCGGCAGGGAGCGCGGCTTGCAGGAAGCGGAGGTTGGCCTGCACCAGCGCCGAGACCTCCACCGGCCCGATCACGAAGCGCCCCTTCCCGGCGTAGGCCAGCATCTGCGACGTGAGCTCCGCCGCGCGCTGGGTGGCCTGCTCGATCTGCTGCAGCGAGGGCTGGGCCGGCGCGTCGGGCGGGAGGTCGGCCCGCGCCAGGTGCGCGTTGCCGAGGATCATGGTGAGCAGGTTGTTGAAGTCGTGCGCGATGCCGCCGGCCAGCACCCCGATGCTCTCCAGCTTCTGGGCCTCGAGCAGCCGCTCCTGGAACTGCTGGTTCATCCGCTCGATGCGCAGTCGCTCCGTGACGTCCTCGTAAATCACCACCACGCCGGTCACCTCGCCCTCGGCATTCCGGAGCGGGGCGGAGTAGAGGTGGACCGCCAGCTCGGTCCCGTCGCGTGCCCGCCGGCGGGTGGTGCGGCCGCGGAGCCCGGTGCCGCCCAGCGTCTCGCTGAGCGTCGCGCGGAACTCCGCCTGCAGGTCGGCCGGGACGATCGGGAGCGGGCGTCCCACCACCTCCTCGGCGTCCCAGCCGAACGTGCGCGCGGCGGCGGGGTTCCAGCCGGCCACCGTGCCGTCCAGCTCGAGCGAGACGATGGGCAGGGGCGACGCCTCGACGAGCAGCTGGAACCGCCGGGCGCTCTCCCTTTCGGCGGCGGTGGCGCGCCGTCGCGCCGTGATGTCGGCGGCAATGCCGCACACGCGCACCACGCGGCCGGCCGCGTCGTGGACCAGGGTGGCCCGGTCGCGGATCCAGCGCACCGCGCCGTCGGTGGCGCGCACCACGCGGTACTCGACGTCGTAGGGCACGGCCCCGTCGCGGTCGAACTGCGCCGCCCACGCCCGCTCCACCAGCGCCCGGTCGGCGGGGTGGATGCCGTCGAGCCAGTCGAGGGCGTTGGCCAGGAGGCCGGCGACCGGCCGCCCCCAGACCTGCTCGTAGGCGGGGCTCGCGTACAGCACCTGGCGCACCGGCTCCACCTGGATGAACCAGAACACGTCCGCACTCTGCTCGGCGAACTGCCGGAAGCGCTCCTCGCTCTCGCGCAGCGCCGCCTCCGCGCTCCGGAGCGCCGTGATGTCGGTGAAGGCCGCCACCGCACCGCGCGGCTCGCCCGCCGCGTCGCGAAGCGGGCGGACGCTGCCGTAGAGTGTGCGGCATTCCCCGTCCTCGAACACCACCGTCTCCTCGAACCCCTCCACCGCCTCGCCCCGCGCGGCGCGCTGGACCGGCAACTGCTCGGGGGCGAGTTCCACGCCGTCGCGGAGGACCTTGAAGTGCCGGGGCGCATCCGCGCCCGGAGCCGACTTGGAGAGGTTCTGGCCCCTCGGGATCCGCAGGAACTCATGGGCGGCCCGGTTCCCCTCGATCCGCGTTGCCTCCCGGTCCCGGGCGAT
>JBGAOL010000342.1:0-4636 GCA_044221825.1 Gemmatimonadales bacterium | reverse complement strand
TTCTCGGCGTTCGGCATCCCGGTCGACTTCTCGGGGGCGCTGCTGATGCAGGGGCTCATCATGTTCGGCATCGCGCTGCCCTCCACGCCGGGCTATGTGGGAGCGTTCGAGCTGCCGATCATCGCGGTGCTGTCGCTCTACGCCGTGACGAAGAGCCTCGCGGCGGCGTACGCGCTCACCTATCACGTGGTGACGTTCATCCCCATCACGCTGCTCGGCGCCTACTCGGTGATCCGCACCGGCGTGGGCCTCTCCGCGGCCCGCTCCATGGGCGCGACGCCGCCCGAGGGCGGGAGCCCGGTGGCGTGAGCACCACGCTTCAGGTCCAGGCGCCCGCCAAGCTGAACCTGTTCCTTCGGGTGCTGGCGCGGGAGGCGGACGGCTACCACGGGCTCGAGACCCTCTTCTGCCTCATCAGCCTGGCCGACGAGCTGCGCGCCACGCGGACCGAGGCGCCCGGGGTCACGCTCGAGTCGTCCGGCGCGGACTGCGGGCCGCCGGAGCAGAACCTGGTGGTGAAGGCGGCCAGGCTCGTGCTGGAGTCGCTGGGCCAGCCGTTCGGGGTGCACTTCAGCCTCGCCAAGCGGATCCCGCCCAAGGGTGGCCTGGGCGGCGGCTCCAGCGACGCGGCGGCGGCGCTTACCCTGGTCAACGCACTGGCCGGCGACCGGGTGCCGCGGCACGAGCTGCTCCAGTTCGCCTCACGCCTTGGGAGCGACATCCCCTTCTTCATGAGTGGCGGACCGCTCGCCCTGGCCTGGGGCCACGGCGAGCGGATGCTGCGCCTGCCGCCGCTCCCCGCTGCCCCCGCCCTCCTCCTCATCCCCCCCTTCGGCATCAGCACGCCGGAGGCCTACCGCCTGGTGGACTCGGCGTGGGCGGGGGCGGGCAAGCGGGGGGCGGTGGCGCTGGACCTGGAGGCGCTGGCGAGCTGGGGCAGCGTCGGGCGGCTGGCGGGGAACGACTTCGAGTTTGCGCTCTTCGGCGGGCACCCGGAGCTCAAGCGGGCCTTCGAGGCGCTGGCGGCCACGCGGCCGCTCGTGTGCCGGATGACGGGATCGGGTTCCACGCTCTTCGCGGTGTACCGCACGGCCCGGGACCGGGACGATGCGCGGATGACGCTCTCCCCCAAGCTGGGCCAGGCGATCGCCGTGGAGACGCTGGCCTCGCCCCTGCCGCCGCCGGCTCCCTGACGCCCCGGGGTGCCGGAGCGCCCCCCCGCCTGCCTACTATTCCGGCCACTGGCCCCTCGTCCAATGGCAGGACAGCGGACTTTGGATCCGCGAATGGTGGTTCGAATCCACCGGGGCCAACATGAGGAAGGGGCGCGGCCACCGGCCGCGCCCTTTCCATTTGGGAAGCGCGGCCCGAGGAGCCCCGCTTTCGACGGCGGAGGGCCGCAGGGGGAGTGCCCGGTGAGTGGTGGGTCCGGGAGGGGGGTTGGGTTGACCTAAGCCCGCCCCCGCGTTTATGTTGCGCGGCTCGGGCCATGAGCGAACTTCTTTCTCGCAGCCAGATGCTCCTCATGTCGGGGACGGCCAACCGGCCCCTGGCGGAGGAGGTCGCCCATCACCTCGGGCAGCCGCTCTGCCAGGTGACGGTGAAGCGGTTCTCGGATGGGGAGCTGTTCGTCAAGATCGACGAGAACGTCCGCGGGCGGGACGTCTTCGTCATCCAGCCCACCAATCCGCCGGCGGAGCACCTGCTCGAGCTCCTCCTGCTCTGCGACGCGGCCCGGCGCGCGAGCGCGGCCCGCATCACCGCGGTGATCCCGTACTTCGGGTACGCGCGGCAGGACCGGAAGGACCAGCCCCGGGTGGCCATCAGCGCCAAGCTCATGGCCAACATGGTGCCGGCGGCGGGCGCGGACCGGGTGCTGGGAATGGATTTCCACAGCCACCAGATGCAGGGGTTCTTCGACCTGCCGGTGGACCACCTGTACGCGGCGCCGGTGTTCGTGAACCACTTCCGGCAGAAGTCGCTCCGGGACCTGGTGGTGGTGGCGTCGGACGTGGGCGGGGCCAAGATGGCGCGCGGGTTTGCCAAGCGGCTGAACGCGTCGCTGGCCATCATCGACAAGCGCCGGCCCTCGGCCAACGTGGCGGAGGTGGTGAACGTGGTCGGTGAGGTCAAGGGGAAGGACGTCATCATCCCCGACGACATGATCGACACGGGCGGGACCATGTCGGAGGCCATCCACGCGCTCAAGCGCCTCGGGGCCGAGGACATCTACTGCTGCGCGACGCATGCCCTGCTCTCGGGGCCCGCGGTCGAGCGGCTGATGAACAGCCCGGTGACGGAAGTGGTGGTGACCAACACCATCAACATCCCGCCGGAACGCCGGTTCGAGAAGCTCAAGATCCTCTCGATCGCCCCGCTCCTCGCGAAGGCGATCGGTTACACCCACAGCGACCAGTCGGTCAGCTCGCTGTTCGACTGAAGCAGAAGGACAGGACCATGGCACAGGTTACCCTCGAGGCGCAGCGCCGCACCACCACCGGCAAGGGCGTCGCCCGCACCCTCCGCCGCACCGGGCAGGTCCCCGCGGTCATCTACGGGCACCACCGCGCCCCCGAGACGCTCACCCTGGACGCCAAGGCCCTCAGCCGCCTGCTGGCCAGCATCAGCGCGGGCAGCACCATCCTCGACGTGGCCGTCGACGGTGGCGCCCCGGTCAAGGCGCTGATCCGCGAGCTGCAGCGGAACCCGCTCAAGCAGACCGACATCCTGCACGTGGACCTCTACGAGGTGAGCGCCACCGAGAAGGTGACCCTCGAGGTCAACATCAAGCTCACCGGCACCTCCGACGGCGTCCGCAACTTCGGCGGCGTCCTCGACCAGGTGATGCACAAGCTGCAGATCCGCGTGCTCCCGGCCAACATCCCGGCGGTCATCGAGGTGGACGTCACCCCGCTGGCCATCGGCAAGTCGTTCTACGTGCGCGACCTCAAGCTGCCCAACGTCGAGATCATGAACGACGTGAACCAGCCGATCTGCTCGGTCGTCGCGCCGCGCGCCGAGGAGACGGCCACGCCGGGCGCCGATGCGGCCGCCTCGAGCGAGCCGGAGCTCATCCGGAAGCCGAAGGCCGAGGACGAGGCCGCCGCCAAGGAGTAAGGGCTGCACGCCATCGTCGGCCTGGGGAACCCGGGCCCGGAGTACGAGACAACCCGGCACAATGCCGGGTTTCTCTTGTCGGACCACCTCGCGCGCCGCTGGCAGCTGCCGCCCTTCCGGCGGGTGCCGGCGGCGCGCGAGTGTCAGGGAACGGTGGGCGGGCGCGCGGTGGCGGTGGTGAAGCCGCTCACCTACATGAACCGCAGCGGGATGGCGCTGGCGCCGTACCTGGCGCAGCCGGGCTTCGACCCGGCGGCGCAGCTGCTGGTGCTGGTGGACGACTTCGCGCTGGCGCTGGGCAAGTTCCGGCTCCGGGGCGCGGGCTCGCCGGGCGGGCACAACGGGCTCAAGAGCATCGAGGCCACGCTGGGGCGCTCGGACTAC
The DNA here is from genome assembly GCA_044221825.1 of Gemmatimonadales bacterium. Classification (GTDB taxonomy): domain Bacteria; phylum Gemmatimonadota; class Gemmatimonadetes; order Gemmatimonadales; family GWC2-71-9; genus JADJOM01. Next base: position 1,135 of record JBGAOL010000342.1, on the reverse strand, counting down.
GCCAGGCTCCGCATCGGGATCGGGCCCCTGCCCCCCGGCACCCGGAACACCGCCGACTTCGTCCTCGGCGCCTTCGCGCCGGCGGAGCGCGAGGCGCTCGACGCGCTGCTCGAGCCGATGGCCGAGGCGGTGGAGTGCTGGCTGGCCGAGGGGATCGAGGTGGCCATGAACCGCTACAACGCCCGGTGAGCCGGGCCACGCATCATTGATCGTGCTGACGGACCTTCAGGGGTAACATGCTGCGACTCGGAATCGTGGGACTCCCCAACGTGGGCAAGTCCACCCTCTTCAACGCGCTCACCTCGGCGGGCGCGCTGGTGGCCAACTATCCCTTTGCCACCATCGAGCCCAACACCGGCGTGGTGACGGTGCCGGACAAGCGGCTGGAGGAGCTGGCCAAGATCGTGAACCCCGAGCGCACGCTGCCGGCGGCGGTGGAGTTCGTGGACATCGCGGGGCTGGTGAAGGGCGCCAGCCAGGGCGAGGGGCTCGGCAACCAGTTCCTGGCCAACATCCGCGAGGTGGACGCGATCGTGCACGTGATCCGCTGCTTCGACGACGACGACGTGCAGCACGTGATGGGCTCGGTGGACCCGGTGCGGGACCGCGAGGTGATCAACATCGAGCTGCAGCTCGCCGACCTGGCGCAGGTGGAGAAGCGGCTCGACAAGACGGCGCGCACCGCCAAGTCCGGCGACGCGCAGGCCAGGATCGAGGCGAAGCTCCTCACCGCGCTCAAGGACGCGCTGGCCGACGGCAAGCCGGCACGCGTCGTGGTGCCCACCGACGAGGAGAAGGCGGCGTACCGCGCCTTCAACCTGCTCACGGCCAAGCCGGTGCTGTACGCCGCCAACGTCCTCGAGAGCGAGCTCTCGACCGGCAACCGCCACGTGGCCGCGCTCACCGCGGCGGTGGACGCCGATGGCGGCGAGCACGAGGTGGTGATCTTCTCGGGCAAGGTGGAGGCGGAGCTGGCCGAGCTGCCGCCCGAGGACCGGGGGGAGTTTCTCGCCTCGCTCGGCGCCACCGAGAGCGGGCTCGACCGCCTGGCGCACGCGGCCTACCACCTGCTCGGCCTGCAGAGCTACTTCACCGCCGGCGAGAAGGAGGTCCGCGCCTGGACCATCCACAGGGG
>JBGAOL010000341.1:0-4655 GCA_044221825.1 Gemmatimonadales bacterium | reverse complement strand
TGTCCAGCTCCTCCCAGCGTCCGTTGTTCTCGCGGCCCAGGTGCAGGAAGGCGTCGAAGTCCTTCGAGTCGAGGGTGATGAGCACCATCTGGCCGCGCCGGGCCGTGAAGCGGTAGGCGTCGGCGTAGCTGCCGTCGTCGATCTTCTCGTCGCCGCGGGTGAGGGTGCCGCGCACCTTCTCGCCGGCCTTGATCTCGGGGCGCGGGCCCGACGGCCGGTCGCCGCGGTCGGCGCGGTCGCTCCGGCCGGAGGTGAACTCGAGATCGAGGGTGTAGTCGCCCGTCTCGCCCTCGCTCAGGGTGTTGGCGCGGGCCACGTACTCGCCGTCGCGCGGGAGGGTGACCTCCACCTGGCTGTCGGTGCCGCCCGCCCCGTCGTCGTCGCTATCGAGGTCCACGAACTCGCCGCCGTCGTCGTAGTAGCCCACCACCAGGTAGGCGTCGAAGTCGCCGGAGCGCAGCGTCACCCGCGCGGTCTGGCCGCGCTCGCCGGTGAAGCGCCAGAGGTCGGCGTAGGTGTCGTCGTCGAGCTTGAGGTCGCCCGCCTTGAGCTCGCCGCGGGCGGTGCTGCCCGGGCGGAGCGTGGCCTGCGCCTGGAGGGAGAGGGCGGACAGGGCCAGCAGGCCGGCCGCCAGGACGACGGTGCGAACGGGACGCATCGGTACCTCGGGAAGGTGATCGGTGAGCGGGGGGATCAGGCCACGTCCCCCGGCGGCAGCCCGAGCGGCTCGGCGGTGTAGCCGGGCCGGCCCATGGCCGCATACGTGAGCTTCTTGCCGAGCTCCACACCCGGCTGGTCGAACGGATCCACCCCGTACCAGACCCCGGCATAGCCGGTGGCCAGCTGGAAGAACATGATGGCCTCGCCCAGGGCGGGGGCGTCGAGCTGCTCCAGGTGGAGCGAGCAGTTCATGCGGCCCATCCGCGACAGCGCGGCGGCCGTGGCCTGGTATTCCGCCTGCAAGAGCCCGGCCATCGACTTGCCGCCGAGGTACGCCAGGTCGGCGGGGAGGCCGGCGCCGGCGGGGATGGTCACGTCTTCATTGAAACGGTCCACGGCCAGGAAGGTGATCACCTTGTCGTGCGGCCCTTCCATGAAGAGCTGCACCTGGCTGTGCTGGTCGGTGGGGCCCACGGCGCCCACGGGCGTGGGGCCCAGGTTCACCTCCTGGCCCCGCCGGTCGCGCGCCTTGCCGAGGCTCTCGGCCCAGAGCTGCCGGTACCACTCGGCGAACTCCCGCAGCCGGTCCGTGTACGGCATCAGCACGTGCACCCGCGCGCCGAGCGCAGTGTCGGCGGCCCAGTGGAGGCCGGCGTAGAGCGCGGCGGGATTCTTGAGGAGCTCGGCATTCTCCGCCTTGGCCAGGGCGCGCCGCGCGCCCGCCAGGAGCCCCTCGATGTCGATGCCCACCAGCGCGGCGGGCAGCAGGCCCACCGGGGAGAGCACGCTGAAGCGGCCGCCCACCGCCGGCGGCACCTCGAGCGCGGCGATCCCGTCCTTCTGCGCGATCTCGCGCAGCGCGCCCTTCGCGGGATCGGTGGTGAAGACCAGGTGCCCCGTGGCCTTGGGCCCGAGCGCCTGCTCCAGCCATTGCCGCACCACGAGGTACTGCGCCATGGTCTCCGCCGTCCCGCCCGACTTGCTGATGACGTTCACCAGCGCCCGCCGCGGGTCCATCCGCCGCAGCACCTCGGCCACGCTCGTCGGGTCGACGTTGTCGAGCACGGTGAGCTTCGGGAAGAACTCGCGGCCCTCGTCGTCGAGCTCGTTCCAGCCCGGACGCTTGAGCGCGTTGAGCAGCGCCTTCATGCCGAGGGCCGAGCCGCCGATGCCGAGCACCAGCACGTGGTCGAACGCCTGCCCCACCCCCTCGGCGAAGCGGCGGATCTGCTGCACCGCCACCGGCTGCTCGCCGAGCTGGTAGAAGCCGTACTCGCCGCCCTCGCGGCGGCGGCGCACCTCCGCGTGGATGTCGCCGAAGCGCCGCTCCAGCTCGGCGAGCCGCGCGCGGGGAAGGCCGTGGACGCTGTCGAGCCGATCCTGGAACACCCTGCCGTAGTGCAGCTTCATGCCGGAACCTCGATGGTGAGCCCGTCGTGCGCGGGCGCGATCCCGGCCGGGAGCTGCCCCAGCAACTCGGCGTGGCCGGTCTCGTGCGTTAGATGGGTGAGGTACGTCTGGCGCGCGCCCAGGGCACGCGCCGTGTCGATCGCCTCGCTGATGGAGAGGTGCGTCGGGTGCGGGCGCCACCAGAGCGCATTGAGCACCAGCACCTCGAGCCCCTGCAGCAGCGCCCGCTGCGCCGGCGGCACCGCCTTGACATCGGTGATGTAGGCCAGCTTCCCGAACCGGTAGCCGAAGACGCGCAGGTAGCCGTGGTCGAACGCCAGCGGGAGCACCTCCACCCCCGCGATCGTCGTGGGGCGCCCGGGCTCGAGCGGATGCAGCGAGAGCCGGGGCTTCGAGGTGCCCTGGAAGGCGCGCACCTCGTCGTCGAAGATGTAGCGGAAGCCCTCGCGCAGGCGGTCGAGGGTCTCGATGGGGCCGTAGCAGGGGACGGCGCGACGGTCGCGCTGGGAGAACAGCCGCAGGTCGTCGATGCCGTTGACGTGGTCGGCGTGCTCGTGGGTGTAGAGCACCGCGTCCACGCGATGGATGCCGGTGGCCAGGAGCTGCAGCCGGAGCTCGGGCGGCGTGTCGAGCAGCAGGGTGGCGTCGTTGGCCTCCACCACGGCGCCGGAGCGGCTGCGCCGGTCGCGCGGGTCCTCGCTCCGGCAGACGGCGCAGCTGCAGCCGATCTGCGGGACGCCGAACGACGTGCCGGTCCCGAGAAACGTCAGCCGCACCGTCTATCGCTCACTAAAGCGAGCGCTCGGCAACTGAAGCGCTGAAGCGCTCATGAGGGGGGAGTGCTTCAGCACTTGTGGGCCGAGCGCTCGCTCCAGCGAGCGGCCACCTCCCACGGCTCGCGTCACAACGCCTCGATCTTGAGCAGGTTGGTGGTCCCCGGCACATCGAACGGCACGCCCGCCGTCACCACCACCCGCTCGCCGGCGTGGGCCAGCGGCCGCCCCAGGATCTGCTGGCGCGCCTGGCTGAGCAGTTCATCGTAGTCGGTGCTGTGGCGGGTGTGGATGGGCAGCACGCCCCACACCAGCGACAGGTGCCGGTAGGTCTCGGGCTCGGGCGTGGCCGCCACGATGGGCACGGTGGGCCGGTAGGTGGCCACCTTCCGCGCCGTGAAGCCGCTCGAGGTGAAGCAGAGGATGAGCGGCACGTGCAGCAGCTCGCTCGCCGCACACACCGCCACGCCGATGGCGTCCTCGGTGCGCGCGGCGCTCGCCCCGCCCGGCCGCGGGTGGCGCGGGTCGTCCGGCAGCACCTCGCCGCCGCGGCGGCCCACCGCCGCGTCGAACGCCGGGCTCCGGCCCTGCCGGTGCGACTCCATCTCCCGCGCAATGCGGTCCATGGCCTTCACCGCCTCGATGGGATACTTCCCCACCGCCGTCTCCGCCGAGAGCATCACGGCATCGGTGCCGTCGAGGATGGCGTTGGCCACGTCCGACGCCTCGGCGCGCGTGGGCACCGGGGCGTGGATCATGGACTCGAGCATCTGGGTGGCGGTGATCACCGGCTTGCCGTGCAGGTTGGCCTCGCGGATGATCCGCTTCTGCACCAGCGGCACTTCCTCGAACGGCAGCTCCACGCCGAGGTCGCCGCGGGCCACCATGATGGCGTCGCTGGCCTCGAGGATGCCGCAGAGGTCCTTGAGCGCGGTGTCCTTCTCGATCTTGGCGATGAGCTTGATGCCCTTGGGCACCCGGCGGCGCAGCTGGTCCATGTCGGCGGCCTTCCGCACGAAGGACAGCGCGATGTAGTCCACGCCGAGCTGCACCGCCTGCTCCACGTCTTCCTTGTCCTTGTCCGTGAGCGTGGGCGCGCTGACGTCGATGCCGGGGAGGTTCATCCCCTTGTTGCTCTTGAGCTCGCCGCCGTACTCCACCGTGGCGGTGACGCGGTGGCCTTCCACACCCTTCACCCGCACCGCCAGGATGCCGTCGTCCAGCAGGATGCGGCAGCCCGGGATCACGTCGGCGTGCAGGTCGTCGTAGGTGGTGGGGATCTCGCCGGCGGTGGCCTCGTGCTCGGGGGCGAAGACCACGTCAGTGCCGGGGATCAGCTTGATGGGGGTCACCAGCTGCCCCACGCGGATGCGCGGGCCCTGCAGGTCCAGCAACAGGCCGATGGACTCCTTCCGCTCCGCGCGCACCGCGTGCACGTCGGTGATCCAGGCCTTCCGGATCTCGGGCGTGCCGTGCGAGGCGTTGACGCGGACCACGTTCACCCCCGCGTCGAACAGCGCATGCATCTGCTCGGGACGACTCCAGGCGGGGCCCAGCGTGGCAACGATCTTCGTGCGACGGATGGCGGTCAGCGACACCGGCGGTCCTCTATGGAAGGGAACAGCGTGCTTCGGTCGCGGGGATACTAACGCCGTTGGCGGGTGCGGGCTACCGGGGTGACTGGAGCGTGACCCGTAGCGGCGGAGCTACGCTCCGCCGACTGGATCTTCAGGTTCCTGCACGGAGCGCGCGATCGAGTCCGTAGCGGCGGAGCTATGCTCCGCCGACTGGATCTTCAGGACCCAGCACGAT
>JBGAOL010000340.1:0-4733 GCA_044221825.1 Gemmatimonadales bacterium | reverse complement strand
TTCCCGCTTCCCCGATGCCCCTGGTGGCCCTGGCAAATCGCGCCGCCCTGGTGGTCACCGACTACTTCCCCACCTTCATCGTCCCGCGGCAGGTGCGGGGGCTCCGGGAGAAGGTGGCGACGCCGGTGATCGCGGTGGACTCGTGCACCGTGGTGCCGCTCCGCTACCACGACAAGGAACACTCCACCGCGCGCGGCATGCGGCCGGTGCTGATGGAGGCGCTGCCGCATTACCTCTGGCCCGTGGCGAATCCGGTCCCCCGGGTGCAGCGGCAGGTGGACCTGCCATTCGACGGCTCGGCGGCTCGGCGGCTGGTCGGCTCGGCCGCAGGCATTGCCGAGCTGGTGGAGGGCTGCGACGTGGACCACACGGTGCCGCCGTCGCCGACCTTCCGGGGCGGGACGCGGGCGGGGCGGGCGCGGCTGGCGGCCTTCCTCGAGACCGGCCTGCCACGCTACGCCGATCATCGCAACGACCCCAACCAGCCCGACGCGGTGAGCCGGCTCTCGCCCTGGCTTCATTTCGGCAACCTCTCGATCCACGAGGTGCTGCTCGCGGCGCAGGCGGCGGGCCCCGCCGACCAGTACGCCAAGTTCCTGGACGAGGCGCTCACCTGGCGGGAGCTGGCGCACAACTTCTGCTTCCGGAACCCGAAGCATCGCACCGTGGCGGCCATCCCCGAGTGGGCGCGGAAGCAGCTGGCCGACCACGAGGCCGACCCGCGACCGCACCTCTACGCCTTGGCGGAGATGGAACAGGCCCGCACGGCCGAGCCGCTGTGGAACGCGGCGCAGCGGTCGTACCTGGTCGAGGGGTTCATGCACAACTACATGCGGATGCTGTGGGGCAAGACGGTGCTGCAGTGGACCCCGAACGCCGCCGAATGCCTGCGGGTGCTGGAGCACCTCAACAACAAGTACGCCCTCGATGGCCGCGACCCGAACTCCTACGGTGGGATCATGTGGATCTTCGGGAAGTTCGACCGGCCGTTCTACCCCCGCCCCATCTACGGGCTGGTGCGGTACCAGAGCCTCAAGGCGGCGAAGGAGAAGTTTGATGTGGGGAGGTACGTCGCGAAGTACGGGTGAGGGGAACGGCGGGAAGCGGGAAGAGGGAAGCGGGAAAAGGGGGAAGGGGTCGAGGATGGGTTACCGGACGGTCAGGCCGATGGTCAGGTGGTAGGTGGAGGCGATGGCGTCATCGATGGTGACGGTGGGCAGCACGAGGTCGCCGATGGCGGCGATGTTGGCGCCGCCGGTGGCGGTGAGGGCGAAGCGGCGCGAGAGATTCAGGTCATAGCCTACCCCGAAGGTCATCCCCACGCCGTTGCCGTTGACCGTCCGTTGCTTGCCGCTGTCCGGCGTCACGGTGAAGTCCCCGCCTGCGAGCCCCACCCCGCCCTTCAGGAAGAACCCGCCGCGCCACGGATACCAGAGGGCGAGGACGCCGAGGCTGGCGGTCTCCGCCTTGACCTTCCGGTCGGGATCGCTGCGGAAGCCGAAGCTCTTGTCGGAGAAGCTCGCCAGCTCGAGGCCGAGCAGGACGCCGTTCGACACGGTGCCGCCGAGGCGCAGGTAGCCGCTCGAGCCGGTGGCGGTGGTGACCTCGGAGCAGCCGGCGCAGGCCACCCGCGCGGTGGCGGGCCCGCCGCCGAGCTCGAACCAGAACCCGCCCCGGTGCGGCCGCTGCGCCGCGAGGGGCGCGGCGCCGAGGAGCAGCAGGAACGGCAGCCATGGTGCCCGCCTCATGGCGCGCCCACCAGGGCGTTGCGGCCGACGGCGGTCCAGCTCAGGAACAGCCGGGCCTCGGTGAAGTCGCGCTTCTCCTTCACCTTGCCGGGGTAGCGGCTCACCCGGCGGAAGTAGCCGGTGTGGATCCCGATCCCGAAGCGATAGGGGAGCGGGACCACGGCCTCGAAGCCGCCGAAGCTGGCCTCGTGATCGGCGGGGGCCCCGCTCACCGAGTGGAGCAGCTCGGAGCGGGCCCAGGAGCGCAGCCAGGTGACACCCTTCCGCTCGAAGGCCAGCTCGGTACGCAGCCCCAGCCCGGGGCCGAAGTCGTAGCGCCTGAGGCCAGTGCCGGCCACGGTGGCGTCCATGGCGCCGAGGATGATGGCGTCGAGGAAGAGCTGGGTGCGCAGGCCGGGTGCCCGGGAGAGGCGCCAGCGGGAGCACCGGCCTCGAGTTTCAGTTCGCCGAACTCTGCGCCGGGTTGCGGGAGTAGTCGAAGCGCTGGTTCACCAGGAAGAGGTGCCGGTGGCGGCGGGTGGTGCCGTTGAGGTTGGCGCCGTAGAGCCGGCCGGAGGCGCGCAGCAGGTGCAGGGCGCCGTGGGCGCTCACCTGGGCCCGCACGCCGAAGACGTCGAACGGCGCGGTGTAGGGCTGGGTGATGGGGTCGCGGTAGAGCAGGTCGGCGACCAGCGTGGCCGACTCGATGTCGCGGTCGGTGCTGAAGGTGTCCTGGGTGACCTGCACCCCGCCCGCCAGCCGGAGCGCGAACCCGTCGGGGTCATGCTCGGCGGGGTTGGGGCCCGTCGCGGCCCATTCGCCCCGGACCAGGCGGTTGAGCCCGCCCATCGGGTCGAGCGGCAGGGCCGCCACCTCGCGCAGGATGCGGCCCGCGCCCCGGGCCTCGTTGTCGCGTATGCTCGCGCCCACCCGGTGAAAGGTCTCGCCCAGGGCGATGCCGCCGAGGCTGGTCATGAAGAAGTCGTTGAGCGAGGGCCGGAACCGCTCGCCGAGGTACTCCCAGCTCCACGACCCGAGGAACGCGAGCGGGGCCGACTCCCAGAAGTCGAGCCCGTTGGCGCGGCCGGCGTTGAAGTAGAGGCCGCCGTGGTAGGGGTGGGCAAAGAGGTTGGTGCCGAACTCGTTCTCGTCCCATTCCCAGCCGAGCCGCAGGTTGCGGCGCCAGCTGGAGGGCGAGACGCGGGCCCAGGCCTGACCGCTGGCCCAGGCATCGAACCGGTTCACGAAGAGGTTGACGCCGACGGCCTCGGTGACCGCAAGCCAGGGGCGCTGCCGCGCGGCGAGGGGCGCGGGAAGGGAGTCCTGGGCGTGCGCCGCCGGGGGCGCCAGCAGGCTGAGGCCCAGGGCGAGCGGGGCCCAGCGCATCAATCGAGGGCGCGGAGCTGGCGGTCGTGCCAGCGGCTGAGCAGGAGCTGGGAGGTGATGGCGCCGATGCCGGCGAGCATCATGTCCCACTGGGTGTCCCAGACGTCGCCCTGGGTGCCGAGGAAGGCGTCGGCGGCCTCACCGGTGCCGGCGGCGGTCCACCATTCCACCAGCTCGTAGGTGGCCGAGAGCGCGAGCGCGAAGCAGAGGACCAGGAAGAAGAGCCACTTCCCCGGCCGGAGCGGGGAGGTACGGAGCATGACCTCGCGCGCCACGAGGGCCGGGATGAAGCCCTGCGCCAGGTGGCCGAGGCGGTCGTAGTGGTTGCGGGTCCAGCCCAGCGCGTCGCGCACCCAGAAACCCAGCGGCACTTCGGCGTAGGTGTACTTCCCGCCCACCATGAGGATGCAGGCGTGGAGGGCGAGCAGGGTGTACGCGAGGGGGGTGAGCGGGAAGCGGCGCGCGGTGAGGAGCACGATGGGGAGCCCCACCAGCACCGGGGCCACCTCGAGGAACCAGGTGAAGCGGTCGTGGGGCGCGACGCCGGACCAGGCGAGGACGCCGAGGACGAGGGCCAGCAGGGCGTAGCGCACTACTCCTCGCTCTCGAAGGGCACCTCGAGTTCCATCCCGTCGCGGGCGATGAGCGTCTCCCCGAAGACGGCGCGGGCCTCCGCCAGCAGCTCCGGCGCCTCGCGGGAGTAGCGGGGGCTGATGTGGGTGAGCACCAGCCGCCGGACGCCGGCGTCGCGGGCGATCGTGGCGGCCTCGTGGGCGGTCGAGTGGCCGGTCTCGCGGGCGCGGGCGGCGTCCTCCTGGCTGAAGGTGGCCTCGTGCACCAGGAGATCGGCGCCCTTCGCGGCCTCGCGCAGGGCGGGTACCGGGCGGGTATCGCCGGAGATCACCACCCTGCGGCCGGCGCGGGGCTGGCCCACGAGCTCCTCGGGCGCCACGCGGCGCCCATCGGGCAGCGTGATGGCCTCGCCCTTGTGGATCCGGCCCCAGAGCGGCCCCTCCGGGATGCCGAGCGCGCGCGCCTTCTCGGGATTGAAACGGCCCAGCCGGATGTGCTCCACCAGGGCGTAGCCGATGGTGTCGGCGCGGTGCTCGGTGGGAAAGGTGACGATGTCGTAGTCGGGGCGCTTCACGGCGTCGCCGACGGCCAGCTCGACGATCTCCACCGGGAACTTGACCCGCTCGATGCCCACGTCGAGGGCGTGGCCCAGCACCCGCCGGGCGCCCTTGGGCCCGTAGAGGGTGAGCCCGTCCTGCCGTTCGGCGCCGCCGAAGATGTTGAGCAGCCCGAGGGTGCGCAGCAGGCCGATGACGCCGAGCAGGTGATCGGAGTGCCAGTGGGTGAAGAAGATGTCGCGGAAGGTGAAGCTCACGCCGTAGCGCATCATCTGGCGCTGGGTGCCCTCGCCGCAGTCGAACAGCAGGGTCTCCCCCTCGCGGGCGAGCGCGAGGGCGGAGACGTTGCGGTCGATGGTGGGGCAGGCGGCGCCGGTGCCGAGGAAGGTGAGCTTCAACATGGGACACAAGGTAAAGCGGGAAGCGGGAAACGGGAAACGGGAAGCGGACGCCGCGACGACTCCGCTTCCCGCTTCCCCCTTCCCGTTTC
>JBGAOL010000339.1:0-5018 GCA_044221825.1 Gemmatimonadales bacterium | reverse complement strand
GCCCGCCGGGTCCACGGCCACCGGCTTCTCCATGAAGACGTGCTTCCCGGCCGCCACCGCTGCCGCAAGATGGAGCGGACGGAAGCCGGGTGGCGTGGCGAGGATCACCAGGTCCACGCCGGCGGCAATCACCTTCTGGTACGCGTCGAACCCGGTGAAGCACTTCGCGTCCTCCACCCGGATGCGCGGGGCCAGCGCCGGTTCCTCCTTCGCCATGTTGGCGAGCTGGGTGCGGCACTCGGCCAGGTGGTCGGGGAGGAGGTCGCCGAGGGCCACGATGACGGTGCCCTGGGTGGCGGTGAGGCAGTCGTGGAGCGCGCCGGTGCCACGGCCGCCGCAGCCGATGACGCCCACGCGGAGGTCGCGTGCCAGGGGACGGACGTTGATCGGGAGCGTGAAGCTGGCGGTGGCCGCCGCCGTGGCCGCGACGAACTCGCGGCGGGTGTAGTGGGGCATGCGCGGGGAGATGGAGGGGAGAAGGAGGCCGGCGCTACTCGCGCACCAGCCGGAAGCCCACGAACGGTCCGTCCGAGAGCCACCAGCGGCTCTTCGGATACTGCGGGTCGCGCTCCTGCCAGGACGGCTGCCACCGGGCGCGGGGCGCGGTGGCGTAGGCATCGGGTACGTCGTTGTAGGATCCGCCGCGCGTGGTCCATCGCTCTCCCACCCTCACCCATTCCTGCACGTTGCCGAGCAGGTCGGACAGGCCGAGCCGGTCGGGGGCGCGCGTGGCCACGGCGTGGGTGCGGCCGTCGGCGGTGCCGTAATGCCAGGCCAGGCTGTCGAGCGTGGCCCGGCTCCAGGGGCCCGGCCCGAGCGCCACGTCGGCGGCGCGCTGCCACTCGGCATCGGTGGGCAGGCGGTAGTGATGGCCGGTGCGCTCCGAGAGCCACGCCGCAAACGCCTCCGCCGCCGGTGCTGCGATGCTCATGGCGGGGAAGCCCTTGTGGCCCCAGCCATAATCGGGCGCGCCATACGGGCGGCTGGGCCGGCTCTCCGCGTCGAGGCCGCGGGTGCGTTCCTCGGCGGGCAGGTCCAGCCGGTACGCAAAGATGTCGTACAGCTCCCACGGCACCTCGGTGAGGCCGATCCAGAAGTCCTTCACCTCACTGGTGCCGCTGTCGGTGGTCACCGTGCCGCCGGGGACGCGCGCCAGCTCGAAGGTGACGAGGGTGCCGGGGACGGAATCGCGGATCCGCTCGCCGGCACCCTGCGCGGCGAGGGCGGGCGCAATGAGCGTGGCCAGGACGACGAGGCGCGGAAGCAGACTCATGATACCTTCCCATCCATGACGCGGACAGGGTGGCGGGTGACGGTGTCGGTGGCGCTGGTCCTGCTGCTGGGTCCGGCGGCCCTCGGCGCTCAGCTGCGTCGGGCCGAGTTCACCGAGCTGCACATGGGCATGGCGGTGCGGGTGGTGCTGTATGCCGGCACGGACTCGCTGGCCCGGCGCTCGGCGCGCGCGGCGTTTGACCGCATCGCCGCCCTCGAGGACATCCTGAGCGACTGGCGCCCGGCCAGCGAGGTCCGCCGCCTCTCCGCCGCGGCGCCCGCCTGGGTGCCCGTCTCCCCCGAACTCTTCGACGTGCTGGCCCGCGCCCGCAGCATCGCGGCGCGGACCGGCGGCGCCTTCGACCCGACGGTTGGTCCGCTCGTGGCCCTCTGGCGCCGGGCCCGGCGTGACTCGCTCCTCCCCGACTCCGCCAGCCTCACTGCTGCCCTGGCCCTCACCGGCTGGCGGCGCCTCGAGCTCGACAGCGCCACCCGTCGCGCGCGCCTCGCCGCGGCCGGCATGCAGCTCGACCTCGGCGGCATCGCCAAGGGCTGGATCTGGACGATGCCAGGCGCGTGCTCGCCGAACTCGGGATCGTTTCAGGTGCTGCTCGAGGCGGGTGGGGATATCGCTGGCAGGGCAGCACGCCGGGCAGGCGGGTGGGCCATCGGGACCAGCGCGGGGTGATCAGCTCGACCCGCTATATCGCCACCTCCGGCGACGCGGCGCAGTTCGTGATCCTCGGCGGGCACCGCTGGTCGCACGTGGTGGACCCGCGGACGGGCTGGGCGCTCCGGGACTCCCGCGCCGTCACCGTCACCGCCGCCGGGCCGTTCACCGCCGATGCCCTGGCCACGGCGCTCGGCGTGACGGGCGGCCTCCTCGAGGATGGCCTGCCGCCCGGCGTGGAGCTGGTGGCGCTCGGGGCCACCCCGGGGGCCGGCCCCTAGCCCGGCGGGGCTGGGCCCGGCCCCGTCACCCCGCTCAGGGCACCGAGGCCGGGATGTGATCGGTGGAGCTGACGGGCGCCGGCCGGGTGCGGCTGGCCAGCCAGCGGTTCCCGAGCAGCAGCAGCGCCAGCACCACCCCCCACTGCAGCACGATCGTCCCCACGTTCTCGATGCCGAGCGGCTTGAGCCACCCCTCCGGGTCCCAGCCCCGCGCCTGCCACAGCCACCAGACCAGCAGCACCATGGCCTCGAGGGGGACCAGCACGCCGATCACCACCTCCCACCAGGCCCCTATCCGGATGTCGGAGCCGGCGTGGTTCAGCTGCTCCTCGCGGAAGCGGCGGATGCCGTTGGTGATCACGGCGATGGCGAAGAACAGCCCGCTCACCATCAGCGCCACGCCCCACACCCAGTCCTGGTTGTGCAGCACGTCGAGCGACAGCGCCGAGGGCAGGCCCAGCAGGAAGCCGAGCACGGTGACGATGGCGGCACTCCGCACCCGCGACGCCCCCATGTCGCGCAGCACCCGGCTGCCCAGCTCGATCATGGCCACCAGGCTCGTGAACGCTGCGAACGCCAGCGCCAGGAAGAACAGGAACATCAGCAGCCGCCCGAACGGCAGCCTCGCAAAGAGCTGCGGGATCCAGGTGAACGTGAGTCCCTCGTTGCCCGCCTGGAAGATCGTGCGGCGCACCAGGTCCGCCGTCAGCGGTTCCCCCCGCCCGATGGCCTCGGCCAGCCTCGGGTAGTCGGCCAGGGCGTTGGGGTCCTGGGCCAGGTTGGCCACCAGCGTGGGCAGCACCGAGAAGACGGTGCAGAGCACCATCATCCCCGCGCACAGCGACACCATGTTGTTGGCGGTGGGGAGGATGAACGAGTTGAGCGCCGTGTCCTCGTCCTTCCGCATGTAGGCGGCGTACACCAGGATGAGGCCCCAGCCGGCGCCGGTGTCCCACGCGTTCTGGGTCAGCGCCTGCAGCCAGGTGTCGGCCTTCATCAGGTCGGCGGTGTTGACGCTGAACATGTAGCCCAGCCCGTCACCGGCCCCGGGCAGCGTGAGGGCCCGCACCGTGAGGATCACCACCAGGATGATGAGCGTGGGCATCATCACCTTGCTCACCTTCTCGATGGCGCCCACGCCGTGCGCCACGACGTACCCGCCGAGCGCCATCGCCACGCCGTGCGTGAGCACCGGCTGCCACGAGCTGCTGTAGCCCTGCCAGAAGCGGACGGGACTCGCCCCCGGGATCTCGCCGAGCGCCGCGGCGAGCGCGTAGCGGAGCGTCCAGCCGCAGACCACCGAGTAGTAGAACATGATGGCCACCGCCACGAAGGCCACCCACGCCCCCATCCACGCCCAGCGCGGTCCCATCATCTGCATGAACGCACCCACCGGCCCCGTCCGCGTCATCCGGCCCATGCCGAACTCCACCAGGATGAGCGGGATGCTCCAGAGCAGGAGGAACACCACCCAGCTCACCAGGAACGCGCCGCCGCCATGCTCGGCCACGATCCGCGGGAAGCGCCAGATGTTGCCGGTGCCCACGGCCATGCCGAGCATGGTGAGCATCATGACCCAGCGGGAGGAGAAGGACTCGGGCTTGCTCACAATGAGGATGGGATGAGGGATGGATGAACGGCGGCGTGGCGGACGGTCGAACCTACCGGCCCGGCGGTTCCCCCGCCAGCGGGCGGCCGGGGATGCGGCGACCCGGGAGTGAGGGAGGGATGAGGGGGTGCTAAAGGAACATTCGGGCGGGGATCAGTCGGCCCCTCGGGTTTGCCCTTGCCCCGCTGGGCGCCCAGTTCGACTTTTACCGTCGGATTCCTTGCCGGGAGGCGCACGAGGCGCCATCCCTTTCCTCATATCACCGCGCTCGCCCAGGGACGCTCCCGTGGCTCTCGCCCTTCGCTCGTTCCGTCGCCCGCTCGTTGCGGCGCTCACTGTCCTCGTGGTTGCCGCCTGCGGTGGCCCCACGCCCCTCGCCAAGACCGAGGAGCGTGATGGGGTCCGTTACCGCACCGGCTCCAACACGCCGTTCACCGGCATGCTGGTCACCCCGCTCGACTCGGCGAAGCGCGTGGCCGTCACCATGCCCTACAAGGACGGCCTGCGCGACGGCCGCGCCGAGGGGAAGTGGGCCAACGGGAAGATCGCCTTCACCGAGACCTGGGTGGCGGGCAAGCGCGAGGGGGTCCGCGAGGAGTTCGACTCGCTGGGCCACAAGCAGCGCACCCAGACCTTTGCCGGCGGCCTCCTCGACGGCGTGATGCGTGACTATCACCAGGACACCCTGGTGGTGGCCGAGCGCGAGATGAAGGCCGGCCAGGAGAACGGGCTGGTGAAGACCTGGTATCCCTCGGGCGGGAAGCGCAGCGTGGGCGAGTACCAGGGTGGGCGCCTCAACGGCCGGCTGCAGATGTGGTACGAGGACGGCCGCGACCGCTACGACGGCACCTTCCTCAACGGCAAGCCCAACGGCCTGGTCACCGAGTGGCACCCGGGCGGGCAGATGAAGTCGCGCATCAACTGGAAGGAAGGCATCGCCGACGGCGAGTTCACCCGCTGGTTCTCCAACGGCCAGATGCAGATGACAGGCCACTACGCGATGGGCGAGATGAAGGACATGAAGGCCTGGGACCAGGAGGGCAAGCAGCTCAAGCACCCCGTCATCCCCCCCAAGCCCGGCGCGCACGAGGTGCCGCAGACCTGAGATCCGGCCTCGGCGCGCATTCACCGCAGAGGCGCGGAGACGCAGAGGGCCGCAGAGGAAAAGAACGAAATGTACTTTCTC
>JBGAOL010000338.1:0-5113 GCA_044221825.1 Gemmatimonadales bacterium | reverse complement strand
AAGGCACGCCCACCCCCGCCGAGCGTCCGGCGCTCGACCCGGCGCCGGCACCCGCTCCGGAGGCGGCCCCGCTGCCCGTCTCCCGCGGCTTCGCCAAGGTGCAGCGCGCCGACGCGGCCCGCCGCCTCCAGGGCGCGGTGCGCGGCGTGGCCGGACTCGAGCCCGAGCACTACGAAGTGGGCCCGCCCACCGCCGTGGCCGGCGCCCAGAAGAACATCGACGTGGTGCGCGTGGTCTATCGCGTGGGCGACGGTGGCCGGCTGACGCTGGACCAGCAGCTCATCCCCGTGGATGCCAGCGGCTTCCGCCCCATCGACGATCCCGCCCTCGAGAGCGGCGAAACCGTCTACCGCAGCGGCCCCAACGGCACCAACACCGCCGTCTGGCTGGACGAGTCGGGCTACCGGCTCGCGCTCTCCGCCCGCGTCTCCCAGGACTCGCTCAAGCGCCTGGTGGCGCGGGTTCAGTAGCCGCCCCGTTTCCGGTCCCCCCGAAAACCCGCCCCTGTGTGGGCGGCCCCCCGCCCAAGCGCTCTAGCAAGGTGTCCGGCAGCATCCGCACGGTCGTGACGGAGTCCCGGACAGGCCCTTGCAAGGAGCGAGCATGAAATCGTTGGGCATTCTGGCACTCGCCGCGGCGGCCGCGGTTGCGGTCCCGCGCCCGTCGCTGGCACAGGACACCCCGCCCGAGGACCAGTCGGGCTTCAACATCAGCGTGGGCGGCGGCCTCACCGTCCCGGTGGGCGACTTCGACGACGCCGCCAAGATGGGCTGGCACGGCCTGGCGGGCCTGGGCTTCACCTCCGCCAACTCCACGGTGGGCTTCCGCGGCGACTTCTTCTACGGCCGCAACGAGGTCGACGGCACCAGCCGCGACTTCGAGCTGGTCGGCGGCCTCGGCAACGTCATCGTGAACCTGGGGCAACCTGCCCGCGTGCGGCCCTATGTCATCCTCGGCGCCGGCTGGATCCACGCCAAGATCAAGGACGTGACCGATGGCGAGGGCGACATCACCGCCGCCGGCGGCCTCGGCGCCAAGATCCCGCTCGGCACCGACGCCAACCTGTTCCTCGAGGGCCGCTACGTGAACGTCTTCAGCGACGGCCCCGACCTGCGGTTCGTTCCCATCACGCTCGGCGTCCAGTTCTTCACCCGCTGATCCCCGAAGACGCGCCGAAAGGAGTGGCCAGATCCCGAGCTGGCCACTCCTTTATGACTTCTGGGTACCGGGTTCCTGAACGCTTCAGGACCTCCTCCGCACCTTTAGCCGCAATCCGGGACCGGACGCCCCGTTCGGTCACCCTCCGGAGCTATCCAAACAGGAGTGGTTATGAAGCGTGTGACTTCCGTTCTCGCGGCGGCCGCCCTTGCTCTCGTCGTGGGCGCCAGCTCGGCGCAGGCGCAGACCCTGGTCGTTGGCGTCGGTGGTGGTGCGATCCTGCCGCAGGGTGACCTGAACGACGTGGCCAAGCTCGGCTACCATGGCGCGGCCATGGCGTGGTACATCCTCCCGTCGAACCTGGGCTTCCGGGCCGACCTGATCTACGCCCGCGTGCCGGCGGACGAGGACGCCCTGGGCGTCTCGGGCAACTTCAAGCTCATGACCGGCGTGGCGAACGTGTCGTACATGTTCAAGGGCAGCAAGACCATCACCCCGTACGTCATCGGCTCGCTCGGCTACTTCAGCGTGAAGTTCGAGGACAGCGACAGCGACAACAACGTCGGCTTCGGCGGCGGCGCGGGCGTCCTGATCAACACCGGCGGCAAGGCCAAGATCGCCATCGAGGCGCGCTACATCTCCATCCAGAGCGACCCCTCGAAGACCAACCTGATCCCGGTCACCGCCGCGATCGCGTTCCCGCTCGGCAAGTAACAGCTGCATCGCAGGGACTGAAAACCGGACAGGGCGGGCCACGGTGGCCCGCCCTGTCTCGTTGTACCCGCAGGGGCAAGCTCAATTGAAGCAACAGCTTGCACGATGTCTCCCCGGCCGCTGTCGAGGCTTGGTGGGGTCATCGGCCGCACGACCGTGCTGTGACGCCCCTCCTGAAGCTTTTCGGGAATCCCGACGTATATTGCCGCGATCCGGAATGGGGGCGCACCGGCCCCTCGACCTCCGGACGAATCCCAACAGGAGTGGTTATGAAGCGTGTGACTTCCGTTCTCGCGGCCGCCGGCCTCGCCCTCGTCATCGGCGCGACCTCGGCCCAGGCCCAGTCCCTCTCGGTCGGCGTTGGTGGTGGCATCGTGCAGCCGCTCGGCGACTTCAAGGACCTCGCCAAGCTCGGCTTCCACGGCAGCGCGCTGGTGGGCTACAGCCTCCCCTCGGGCCTCGGCTTCCGGGGTGAGCTGTTCTACGCGCAGAACAAGTTCAAGGACGACGTGGCGGCGGTGGTGGGCGACGGCAAGACCAAGATGGCCGCCGGCATCGGCAGCGTGACCTACAGCTTCAAGACCGCCGGCTCGATCACCCCGTACGTCCTCGGCAGCATCGGCTACTTCAACGCCAAGGTCGAGAGCGACCTGGGCGATGACAGCGAGTCGAAGATCGGCTTCGGCGGCGGCGCCGGCCTCAAGTTCCCGCTCGGCAGCGACGGCGGGTTCTTCGTGGAGAGCCGCTACCTCAGCGTCAACACCAGCGGCGGCAGCACCAACTTCATCCCGGTGACCGTCGGGGTGACGTTCGGCCTCGGCAAGTAAGTCCGGCGCGCTCCGGCGCACCTGACGGAACGGGGCGGGCCTAGTCGGCCCGCCCCGTTCGCTTGGCGGCCCCGAGCCCCGCGAGGCGGCCGGTGGCCCACGCCCAGGCAAAGTTGTGCCCGCCGATCGGGCCGAAGGCGTCGAGCACCTCGCCCGCGAAGTAGAGGCCCGGGACGCGGCGGCTCTCGAGCGTGCCCGGATCCACCTCCCCCAGCGCCACCCCGCCGCCCGTCACCTCCGCCTTCTTGTAGCCCTCGTCGCCGGTCCATGGCAGCGGGTAGCGCGTGAGGCGTTCCACCAGCGCCCGGCGGTCCTCGCGCTTGAGCTGGGCAAGCTGGCAGGCGGGGGCCACGCCCGCCTCCTCGAGCAGCCGTTCCGCCAGGCGCGCGGGCAGCCGGTCGCGCAGGAGACCGAGCACGCCGGCGGCACTCCGCTGCTGCAGCAGGGCGTCCCACGCCTCGGCGTCGAGCGCGCCCCACTGCACCAGCAGCGGCTGGCGCGCGCCGCCGCCCAGGCGACTCCGAACGGCGTGGTGGGAAAGATCGAGCACCGCGGGGCCGCTGTAGCCACGGTGCGTGAAGAGGAATCCACCGGTGGCCTCGGCGCCCTTGTGGCCCGGGGCCCGGAGCGTCACGGCGAGCGAGACGCCCGCGAGCGCCGCATGCACGGGCGGCTCGGCGGTGAGCGGCGTGAGCGCGGGGTAGGTGGCGTGGACCTCGTGTCCCAGGCGTCGCGCCAGGGCCAGGCCGAAGCCGTCGCTGCCGGTGGCGGGCACCGAGAGCCCCCCGTGGTGATGATCGGCGGCTGACGCTCCGGAAAGCGATGCGCCGCCCGCCGTTGAGCGCGAAGCCGCCGGCCCTGGCTCCACACCGTGACCCGCTGGTTCCCGAAGCGCAGCTCGGCGCGGCGGCAGCCACTCCAGGCTACTGTCGTGCACGTCCTGGGCGCGATGCAAGAACTCGCCCGTCTCCGCCCTTGAGGGCGAGGGTGCCGAGCCCGGTGCCAGCGCGCGCCGCATCGAGGCCGCCGCGTAGTGGTCGGCCGAGTGGCGAGGAGTCGCTCGTGAAGCGTTCCGGCGCCAGCCGTGACGGCAGCACGCGCGGCCGCCGCCGCTGATCAGGATCTTGCGCCCGCCGTCGGCGGAGCCCTCGAGGACCACCACCCGCGCGCCGGCGCCGGCCGCGGTGCAGGCGGCCATGAGGCCGGCGGCGCCGGCGCCGAGGATGGCGAGGGTCGGGGAGTCGGGCATGGGATGCGCATGGAGAATAACCGGCCCCGCGCCCATATTCCCCGCCGCCAGTGCCACCCCTCCACCGCCAGCCAGCGCGGGGCCATGAAGACGATCATCGAGCCGTTCCGCATCAAGTCCGTCGAGCCCATCCACCTGACCACGCCCGCGGAGCGCGAGGCGCGCCTCCGTGAGGCGGCCTACAACGTCTTCCTGCTCAAGTCGGACGACGTGCTGATCGACCTCCTCACCGACAGCGGCACCTCGGCGATGAGCTCGGAGCAGTGGGCGGGGATGATGCGGGGGGACGAGTCGTACGCCGGCAGCCCGTCGTTCTACCGCTTCGAGCAGGCGGTGCAGGACATCTTCGGCTTCAAGTACGTCTTTCCCACCCACCAGGGGCGCGCGGCGGAGCGGATCCTCTTCTCCGTGATGTGCAAGCCGGGCGACGTGGTG
This sequence comes from Gemmatimonadales bacterium, assembly GCA_044221825.1. Classification (GTDB taxonomy): domain Bacteria; phylum Gemmatimonadota; class Gemmatimonadetes; order Gemmatimonadales; family GWC2-71-9; genus JADJOM01. The sequence continues at coordinate 730 of JBGAOL010000338.1, read as the reverse complement.
CCGAGCAACACCCACTTCGACACCACGCGGGCCAACGTGGAGTTCACCGGCGCGAAGGCGGTGGACCTGGTGATCCCCGAGGGCCGGCAGCCGGCCACGATCCACCCCTTCAAGGGCAACATGGACGTGGGCGCACTGGAGCGGCTCATCGCCGAGGTGGGACGGGAGAAGATCCCGCTCTGCATGCTGACGGTCACCAACAACTCGGGCGGCGGGCAGCCAGTGTCCATGGCCAACGTCCGCGCAGTCTCGGTGGTGTGCCGGAAGCACGGGATCCCGCTGTACATCGACGCCTGCCGGTTCGGGGAGAACGCCTGGTTCATCAAGCTCCGCGAGGAGGGCTACGCGGACAAGGCGCCGATCGACATCGCGCGGGAGATGTTCGCGCACGCCGACGGGGCCACGATGTCGGCCAAGAAGGACGGGCTGGCCAACATCGGTGGCTTCATCGCCAGCAACGACGCGCAGGTGGCGCAGCAGGAGCGGAACCTGCTGATCCTCACCGAAGGCTTCCCGACCTACGGCGGCCTCGCGGGACGGGACCTCGAGGCCATCGCCATCGGCCTGCGGGAGGCGCTGGATGAGGATTACCTGCTGTACCGCATCACCAGCACCACCTACCTGGGCCGGCACATCAGCGAGGCGGGGGTGCCCATCGTGCAGCCGCCGGGCGGGCACGCGGTGTACATCGACGCGGCGGCGTTCTTCCCGCACATCCCGCCCGCGGAAC
>JBGAOL010000337.1:0-5331 GCA_044221825.1 Gemmatimonadales bacterium | reverse complement strand
CTTCTGGCTGGTGGACCCGCTCGACGGGACCAAGGAGTTCATCCAGCTGAACGGCGAGTTCACGGTGAACATCGCCCTCATCGAGGACGGGGTGCCGGTGCTCGGCGTCATCTACGCGCCGGCGCTGGACCTGATGTACTACGCGGGGCAGGGCCTCGGCAGCTGGAAGCGCGAGAAGGGCGGGGCGCCGGTGCGGATCGTCTCCCGGCCGCCGCTGCCGCAGCATGCGCTCCGGGTGGCGGAGAGCCGCTCGCACCCGTCGAAGGAACTCGAGGAGTACCTCAAGACCATCCTCGTGGCGGAGCGGGTGCCGGCGGGGAGCTCGCTCAAGTTCTGCTGGGTGGCGGAGGGGAAGGCGGACATCTACCCGCGGCTCGGCCCCACCATGGAGTGGGACGTGGCCGCCGGCGACTGCATCTTCCGGAACTCCGGTGAGAAGAAGCCGCGCGCCTCGTCGCTGGTGTACAACCAGCCGGCACTCAGGAACCCGGGCTTCGTGATCGGCCTCGATGACAGCGCGCTCGAGACGGGGAGCGGCGAGGGACGGGTGGTGTGGTTCACCGGACTCTCGGGCTCGGGGAAGAGCACCATCGCGCGGCAGGTGGTGGCGGCGCTCGAGGCGCGGGGCGAGGCGGTGGAGTACCTCGATGGCGACGCCATCCGCGACATCTTCCCCGCCACCGGCTTCACCCGGCCCGAGCGGGACGCGCACATCCGCCGGGTGGGCTGGGTGGCGAGCCGGCTGGAGCGGCACGGGGTGACGGTGATCGCGTCGCTGGTGTCGCCGTACGAGGAGTCGCGCCGGTTCGTGCGCGGGCTCTGCCGGCACTACCACGAGGTGTACGTGAGCACCTCGTTCGACGAGTGCGCCCGGCGCGACGTGAAGGGCCTCTACGCGAAGGCCCTCAAGGGCGAGATCAAGCACTTCACGGGCCTCGACGACCCGTACGAGCCGCCGGCGACGCCGGAGCTCACCATCGACACGACCAACCTCCCGGTGGACGCGGCCGTCCAGCGGGTGCTGGCGTACCTGGACGGAGGCAGGGCATGACCACGACCGTGACCATGGATCACCTGGACCAGCTGGAGCACAAGAGCGTCCACATCTTCCGTGAGGCGTACGCCAGCTTCAAGAACCTGTGCATGCTCTGGTCCATCGGGAAGGACTCGACGGTGCTGCTGTGGCTGGCGCGGAAGGCGTTCTACGGCCACGTGCCGTTCCCGCTGGTGCACATCGACACCAGCTTCAAGATCCCCGAGATGATCCGCTACCGCGACCGGCTGGCCGCGGAGTGGAACCTGAACCTGATCTACGGCCAGAACGTGAAGGCGCTGGAGGAGAAGCGCACCTTCCCCGACGGCGCGGTGGACCGGATCACCTGCTGCGGCCTGCTCAAGACCGAGGCGCTCAAGAAGACGCTCTCGGGCGAGTGGCCGCGGTGGAAGTTCAACCACGCCAAGAAGGCGTACGAGATCACTTGGGAACACCGAGCCCTACACCGGCGTCATCGTGGGGGCGCGCGCGGACGAGGAGGGGAGCCGCTCCAAGGAGCGCTACTTCTCGCCCCGCAACCAGCAGTCCACCTGGGACGTCGGCGACCAGCCGCCCGAGTTCTGGAACCAGTACAAGACCGAGTTTGCGCCGGGGACGCACCTGCGCATCCACCCGCTGCTCGACTGGACCGAGCTCAACATCTGGGAGTACATCCAGCGGGAGAACATCCCCACGGTGTCGCGTACTACGACCAGGGCACCGGGATCCGCTACCGCTCGCTCGGCTGCGGTCCCTGCACCAAGGCGGTGGAGAGCACCTCGCGGAACGTCGAGGAGATCATCATCGAGCTCAAGACCGGCAAGTTTGCCAACATCGCCGAGCGGAGCGGCCGCGCCCAGGACAAGGACGACGGCGGCGGGCTCGAGACGCTGCGGCGCGACGGGTACATGTGAGCATGGACTTCGGCTGGAGCGAGGAGCAGCTGGCCTTCCGGGCGGCGGTGGTGGACTTCGCCCGCCGCGCGCTGGCCGACGACGTCCCCGCGCGGGAGAAGCGGGGCGAGTTTGCGCGCGGGCTGTGGCGCCGCTGCGGGGAGTTCGGCATCCAGGGGCTGCCCTTCCCGGAGGAGTACGGCGGCGGGGGCCAGGACATCCTGACCACCATCCTGGCCATGGAGGCGCTGGGCTACGGCTGTCCCGACAACGGCCTTCACTTCGGGCTCGCGGCGCAGATGTGGTCCGTGCAGATGCCCATCTGGCGTCACGGCACGGAGGAGCAGAAGCGGGCGTACCTGCCGAGGCTGTGCAGCGGCGAATGGGTGGGCGCCCACGCCATGAGCGAGCCCGACTCGGCGCTCGACGCCTTCGCCCTCCGCACCTGCGTCGCCGAGAAGCGGGCGGCCTTGCGTGCTGACGGGCACCAAGACGTTCGTAGGCAGGCGCCGGTGGCGGACCTCTTCGTGGTCTTCGCCACCCTCGACCGGGAAAGGCCATCGGCCTCACCGCCTTCCTGCTGGAGGTAGGGCGGGACACGCCCGGCTTCCGGGTGGGGGCGCGGCATCGAGAAGATGGGAGCTCCAAGACCTCCCCGATGGGCGAGGTGGTGCTCAGTGACTGCCGCGTCCCCGCCAGCGCGCGGCTCGGCCGCGAGGGGCGAGCCGTCCAGATTNCGGGGGCCAGGACGTCCTCACCACCATCCTGGCCATGGAGGCCCTCGGCGAGGTGCGCCGACAACGGCCCTGCTCTTCGGCCTCGCAGCGCAGATGTGGTCGGTGCAGATGCCCCTCTGGCGGCACGGCAGCGGGCGCAGCGAGGCGCTGAGCCCGGCCCTCGCCGGGGCGGACGTTGATCGGCGCCCACGGCATGAGCGAGCCCGACTCCGGCTCCGACGCCTTCGCCCTCCGCACCGTCGCCGAGAAGCGGGGCGACTGCTACGTGCTGACGGGCACCAAGACGTTCGTGAGTGAGGCGCCGGTGGCGGACCTCTTCGTGGTCTTCGCCACCCTCGACCGGGAGAAGGGGCCGCTCGGCCTCACCGCCTTCCTGGTGGAGCGGGACACGCCCGGCTTCCGGGTGGGGCGCGGCATCGAGAAGATGGGGCTCAAGACCTCCCCGATGGCGGAAACCATCCGTCGAGTGCGTGGTGCCGGCCGCCAACCGGCTGGGGCGCGAGGGCCGCGCGGCGCAGATCTTCAACGACTCCATGGAGTGGGAGCGGAGCTGCATCCTCGCCTTCAACCTGGGGACGCAGGCCCGGTTGCTCGACAGCTCCATCCGCTACTGCCGCGAGCGGCAGCAGTATGGCCAGAGCATCGGGAAGTTCCAGGCGGTGGCCGGCCGGCTGGTGGACATGAAGCTCCGGCTCGAGGCCAGCCGGCTGCTGCTCTACCGCGCGGCGTGGGCCAAGGAGCGGGGCCAGGACGCGGGACTCTGGGCCGCGCTTTCCAGCTCTATGTGAGCGAGGCCATGCTCATCGCCACCGGCCTCGACGCCGTGCAGGTGCGCGGCGGCTACGGCTTCACCACCGAGTACGAGGTGGAGCGCGACCTCCGCGACGCCGTGGGCGGGACGGCTCTACTCCGGCACCACCGAGATCAGCGCAACCTCATTGCCCGGAACCTCGGGCCACAAAGCCGCCGGGCAGGGCGCGGCCCCCGGACCGGGGCGCGTTGCGGCGACGCAACATGCAGCCCGCGCCCGGCCTCTTCGCGATCGTCCTACCGCATCTGACTACCCGTCAACGAGTTAGCGGGGTCCCAGGGCGGCTGGAATCGCCCGGGGATGGCACGGCTTTGGCTAAATCCCGTGCATCACGTCCCGACGCTGGGGCCTCCACGCTCAGGATGCGCATGACGTCACCGACCGCCCCGGCCGCGCCGACCGGGACCACCGCCGCACTGTCGCCCGAGGTCGCCGAGTCGCGCGTGAGTGCGGCGTCCCTGGCGCGGGTGGGGATCTCTGGCTGCTGCAGAAACTCTACCTCACGGCGCTGGTGGTCCGCGAGCTTCGCATCGAAAGCTTTGCGCTCTACACGGTGCTGGTGGTGGCGGCGGTGGCGTTCCCGGTGCACGCGCTGCTGGCGCCGGCGCTCCGGATGCGGGCCTTTGCGCTCATCTCGGTGGCGGGCCTGGTGCTGGTGCTGCAGCCTCGGGCGGCGCTGGCGGTGTTCGGGATCGGGGCGGTGCTGGTGGGGCTGGTGCAGCTGCCGGTGCGCTGGGGCGTGAAGCTGGCGCTCCTCTCGGCGGCCGGCGTGGGGCTGGCGCTGCTCGGCACGGGGACCATCCCGTCGCCGCTGCCGCACGCGCTGTGGCCGGTGCTCGGCGCCATCTTCATGTTCCGGCTGGCGCTGTATGCGCACGCGTGGCGGCACAAGGAGGCGCCCACGGGGTTCTGGCCCACGCTCGGCTACTTCGCCATGCTGCCAAACGTGGCGTTCCCGCTGTTCCCGGTGGTGGACTACAAGGCGTTCATCAGGAACCACTACGACGCGCCCGACTTCCTGATCTACGAGCGCGGCATGCGGTGGATTGCCCGGGGCGTGGTGCACCTGGCGCTCTACCGCCTGGTGTACCACCACGTGACCATGGACCCGCTCGACGTGCGGAGCCTGGGCCAGCTGGTGCAGTTCACCCTCAGCACCTTCCTGCTCTACCTCCGGGTCTCCGGCCAGTTCCACCTCATCGTGGGCGTGCTGCACCTCTTCGGCTTCAACCTGCCGGAGACGCACCACCTCTATTACCTGGCCTCGAGCTTCACCGACCTCTGGCGCCGCATCCTTGTACTGGACCAACTTCGCGGTGGCTGGTCTATACCCGGCGTTCTTCCGGCTTTGCGGAAGCACGGGCAGGGCAGCACTGCTGGAGCACCGCCATCGTGTTCCTGATGACGTGGCTGCTGCACGCCTACCAGACCTTCTGGCTGCTCGGCGCGCCGCACTTCACCGTGCCGGATGCGCTCTTCTGGGGCATCCTCGGCGTGCTGGTGCTGGTCGCCACCGTCTATGAGAAGCGCCGCGCGCGCCGGCCCGCCAAGCGCCGGTGGGAACTCGGCCGGGCGCTGCAGGTGATCGGGGTGTTCACGGGCATGAGCCTGCTCTGGTCGCTCTGGAGCAGCGAGTCGGTGACGGAGTGGGCCAGCCTCTTCCACGCGGCCGGCCAGACCAGCACCAGCGAGGTGCTGGCGCTCGGCGCGCTGCTCGCCCTCGCGCTCGTGGTGGCGGGATATCCGTGGGGCGCGGCGACGGCTCGCCTCTAGCGCGCCGGAGCCCGCGCCCGCGCTCGGCGCGCAGCTTCGCGCCGGTGGCCTCCGGCTGGCGCTGCTCGGCTCGGTGGCGGCGCT
>JBGAOL010000336.1:0-4696 GCA_044221825.1 Gemmatimonadales bacterium | reverse complement strand
GGCGGGTGCCCTGCCCGTGGCCCTGGCCCCGCGCACGGCCGTCGCGATCGATACGGCCACCAAGCTCTGATCCTGCCGCCCACGAGCGGGCGCGCCGCCCCGCGGCGTCTCCCGCTGGAGGTTGTCCCTGATGCGCACGTCCCTGTCCGCCCTGGCCACCGCCCTCGTGCTCGCTGCTACGCCTCCCGCCGTCGCCGCGCAGTCGCTCGCCCCCGACACGTCGTGGGTCCGCCGGGCCGTGCTGTATGAGGTATTCACCAGCCACTTCTCGCCGGCCGGGAACTTCCGCGGCGTGCAGGCCGGGCTGGACCGCATCCAGGCCACCGGCGCCACCACCGTGTGGCTCATGCCCATCCACCCCATCGGCGTCGCGGGACGGAAGGGCACGCTCGGCTCCCCCTACGCCGCGCGCGATTTCCGCGGCATCAATCCGGCCTTCGGCACCGCCGACGACTTCCGCGCCTTGGTGCACGCCATCCACGCCCGCGGCATGAAGGTGATCCTCGACTGGGTGCCCGACCACACCTCGCCCGACCATCCGTGGATCGCCCAGCACCCCGACTGGTACTTCCGCGACTCGGCCGGTGCCCCGATGGTCCCGCGTGACGGCAACGGCCAGCTCACCGACTGGACCGACGTGCGCCAGCTCGACTACGGCAACGCAGCGCTCCGCCGCGAGATGATCGCCACCATGCGCTGGTGGATCCAGGAGTTCGGCATCGACGGCTACCGGGTGGACGTGGCCGGCTTCATTCCCTACGGCTTCTTCACCGAGGCGCTGCCCCAGGTCCGCGCCGCGCGGCCCGAGCCCATCCTGCTCCTCGCCGAGTGGGGCGACCTCGAGCTGCATCGCCGTGGCTTCGACCTGACCTACAGCTGGGACGCGTACAAGCGCCTCAAGGCCGTGTGGAAGGGTGAGGTCTCCGCGGCCGAGTACGTGCGGGCGGAGGTGCAGGAAGCGAAGGAGATGCCGGCGGGCGGGATGCGCATGCGCTTCACCACCAACCACGACGAGACGGCCTGGGACGACACGCCCGTCAAGATCTTCGGTGCCGGCGCGCGCGCCGCCTTCGTGGCCGCGGTGACCATGCCGGGCCGGCCGCTGCTCTACAACGGGCAGGAGGTGGAGGCCGCGGCGAAGGTCCCGCTGTTCGAGCCGGTCCGGGTCAACTGGGACCAGCCCCACGCCCGGGAGGCGCGCGCCTTCTACGCCAAGGTGCTGGGGATCGTCACCGGCGAGCCGGGGTTCCTGACCGGAACGCTGGCCGAGGTGATGACCAGCGCCCCGACCGACGTCATCGCCTTCCGCCGGGGTGAGCTCGTCGTGCTGGTCAACTCCCGGGACCGGGCCGTGACCGCCACCCTCACTGGCACCGACCTCGGCACCAGCCGGGACCTGCTCTCGGGCCGGGCGGTGCGGGGGAGCCGGATCACGCTGCCGCCCTTTGCTGCGATGATCCTCAAGCGGGCGGGGCGATGACCCTCCGCCGCCGGTTGGCGCGCGCCACGGGGCGACTGGGCCTCGTGGCGGGCCTTCTCGCCGTGCCGGGCGTCCTCCTTGCCCAGGCGCTGGTCCCCGTCGGCCGGCCGGCCGACCGGGCGGTGGTGCTCGACCCTTCCGGCGTGGTCCGCTGGAAGGACGACCGCCGCGAGGTGACCCTCTTCGGCGCCAACTACGTCCTCCCCACCGCCAGCGACTACCGCGCCGCCGGCTACCTGGGGCAGGACCGGAAGCAGATGATCGCGGAGGACATGGCCCACTTTGCGCGGATGGGGTGGGACGGCATCCGGCTGACTTTCTGGGGGGACTGGGAGGCGGCCGACAGCGCCGGCAACCTACTCCAGAACGACCACCTCGACCTCTTCGACTGGCTGATCGCGCGGGCGCGGGAGCGGGGCGTCTACATGCTCCTGAGTCCCATCCAGCTCTACAACGCCAAGTGGCCCGACGCGCTGCAGGACACCACCGCGCCCGGCTTTGGCCGGCGCTGGCCGCGGGAGAAGATGGGCACCGATCCCGCCGCCATCCGGGCGCAGGTGAACTACCTGACGCAGCTCCTGAACCACGTGAACCCGTACACCGGTGTCGCCATCAAGGACGAGCCGGGCATCCTGTTCCTGGAGCTCATCAACGAGCCGGTGCACCATCCCGAGGACCTCGACGGCTCCATCCGCTACATCAACACCCTCACCGACGCGGTGCGCGCCACCGGCTGCCAGAAGCTCGTCTTCTACAACATCAGCCAGGACTTCCGCATCGGCGAGGCCATCCGGCGGAGCAAGGCGCAGGGGATCACCTTCGGCTGGTACCCGTCGGGGCTCAACAGCGGCCACGAGCTCCCGGGGAACTTCCTCCGCGCCGTGGACGACTATCCCGACATGCGGCGGCTCGAGTGGGCCAGGCTCCCGCGCATCGTCTACGAGTTCGACACGCCGGACATCCGGGACGCCACGCTCTATCCCGCCATGGCGCGCACCTACCGCTCGGTGGGGACGCAGTTCGCGGCCATGTTCGCGTACGACATGCTGCGCACCGCGTCGCGGAACCTGGCGTGGCAGACGCACTTCCTGAACCTGGTCTACACCCCCACCAAGGCCATGGGCGGCATCCTCGCCGCCGAGGCCATGCGGCGGCTGCCGCGCGGCGAGCGGTACGGGGCGTACCCCGCCAACACCCGCTTCGGCGACTTCCGGGTCTCCTACGAGGAGAACCTCGCCGAGCTGGTGGCGAAGGACGCCTTCCTCTACGCCAACACCACGCGCAGCGCGCCGCCCGATCCCGCCAGCCTCACGCGGGTGGCGGGCGTCGGCTCCTCGCCGGTGGTGCGGTATGATGGGCAGGGGATCTATTTCCTGGACAGGTTGCGCCCGGGAGTCTGGCGTCTCGAGGTGTACCCGGACGCGGTGCCGATCCGCGACCCGTTCGAGCAGCCGCAGCCGGGCAAGGTGGTGACGCGCGCCTTTTATCGTCCGCACGCCATGACGGTGACGCTGCCGGACCTCAAAGACGGCTTCAGCGTCCAGCCGCTCAGCGAGGGCGGCGCCCCGGCGGCCACCGCCCAGGGCGGCACGTTCACCATTCGCCCCGGCGTCTACCTGCTGGCCGCCAGCGGCCCGGTGGATCCCGCGACGCTCCCGGCAACCGTCGGCCACCTGCGCCTGGCGGAGTTCCACGCGCCAGCGCCTGACTCGGCGCCGCCCGCGGTGCTGGCCCACCTTCCGGCGTCACTCCTCGCGGGCCAGGACGCCGAGCTCCGGGCCGACATCGTCACCGACACGCCGCCCGACTCGGCCACGCTCTTCTTCCGCCCCCTCGGCCGCCCCTGGTTCGACGGCACCCGGATGCGCCGTGCCGGCACCGACGGCTGGGCCGCCACGCTCGGCGGCGACAAGCTGCACGACGGCCCCTACGAGTTCCTCATCGGCGTGCACCAGGCGGGGAAGACCCTGACCTTCCCCGGCCCGGTGGCCGGGCAGCCGTGGGAGTGGAACTGGACCACGCGCGGGACCTGGACCGTGGACGTGGTGTCACCCACGACCCCGCTCCGGCTCTTCGACGCGGGCGCCGACGTGGGCCACCTGGCCTGGACCCGCGTGGGCGACGGCGGCCGCACCGGCCGCTTCCAGGTGACGCTCTCGGGCGTGACGGGCGGCCCTGCGCTCCGCGTGCTCATCCCTGCCAACGACGACGGCAGCCGGCTCCGCGACTACACCGCGTCGCTGGTGATCCGGGACCGCCTCCAGGCCCGCGGCGCCACCATCGGCGCCGCCACCGCGCTTCGCGTCCGCCTGCGCGGCCTCGGGGCGCAGCAGGCGCTGCAGGTGGCGCTCATGGAGGACGACGGCACCACCTGGGCCGCCGCCATCGAGGTGGACAGCACGTGGGGCGAGGCGGTGATCCCGCTCAGCCTGCTGCAGGCCACCCCGGGCGTGCTGCTGCCGCAGGGATTCCCGGGCCAGTGGAGCTACTGGGTGAAGCCGGCGGAGGGCCGCGGCGGGGCGGGGGACGGCGTGCGGTTGCCGCGGGTGGAGCGGCTGCAGCTCTCGCTCCGCCCCGAGGCGGGGGCACCGGCCGGGGCCTACGGCGTGGAAGTGGAGAGCGTGCGGCTGGAGTTCGGCACCCGCTGACCCGCAGGCTGCCGGCCCCACGAGAGCAATTCAGTCTGGGGCCGGACCTAGGGCCGGATGGTGGCCGTGCTGGAGAAGAACCGCTGCGCCGCCACGATGTCCACCGTGACGCCGGGCGAGAGCAGCATCGGCCCCGACTTCCAGGGGTTGGTGGCGGAGGAGTTGGTGGTGAGCATGAACTCGGTGGCGCCGCCCCGGGTGATGTTGAGCGGGATCTTGAAGTGCCCCGTCATCCCGGGATGCACCACGCCGAGGCGGAAGTTGCTCCCGCCCCCGAACGCGTACACCTCCACGGGGAGGGCGAAGAGGTTCTTCATCTCCACCTGCACCGGCTCCGGTGCGGGCTCGACGACCTCGCTGTCCTGCGTGTGCCGGGCACAGGCGGACGCGCCGGTGACGAGCAGGGCGGCAAGGAGCACCACGGCAGGACGACGCATGGACGGCCTCCCAGGGTAGGGCGGGACCTCAGGCGCTGGTGCGCGCCTGCCGGGCCAGGCCGAGCATGGCCAGCCCGAACGCCAGCAGCACCAGGCCCCACCACAGGTTCACGTTGATCCCGAGCGAGCGC
>JBGAOL010000335.1:0-4721 GCA_044221825.1 Gemmatimonadales bacterium | reverse complement strand
GGTGTCGTCGAGCACGTGAAGTTCCTGGGGCCCCAGTGGCTCTGGGCGTGGGAATACACCCTCGGCACCCGGAAACTCTGCTGGATCCACGTCATGAAGGACGGCCTCAGCGCCACCTTCACGATCGCCGACGGCGAGGAGCGGCGGGCGCAGGGGGCGCGGCTGCCGGCCGCGGTGACCCAGGCCATCAAGCAGGCGCAGCGGACCGGTCCGGTGCGGTGGTGCTGGCTCGACCTGACCGACCAGAAGCTGGCCACCGCCTTCCTCGGATTCGCGCGGAAGAAGGGGGAGTGGATGCGGGCGGAGGCGCCGCCGGGTTCGGTGCGTCGCGCGGCGGGGTGAAAGGGTTGTCAATCGTGCTGTCCTACGTATAATTACGTCCCGCCGAGGCACACTCGGGCAGGTCCGGTTTCCCTCCTGGATATGGTGACGGCGCATGCGCAAGCTGGCCTCGATCCTCGGCGGCGCCCTGGCCCTGACGGTGGCCGTGGTCCTGCTCGCCCGCGACGCGACCGCCGCCCGCCAGGCGGCCCCGGCGGCCAATGACTCGCTGCTCGCCCCGGTCCTGACCGCGGCCGACAGCGCCGCCCTCCAGGGGCCCCGCCAGCCGATCTTCTTCCGCCACGACATCCACGCCGGCCAGTTCAAGATCCCCTGTCAGTACTGCCACTACTCGGCCCCCGTCTCCTCCGAGCCGGGCATCCCGAGCATGGGCACCTGCATGAACTGCCACCTCGTCATCGGCGGGACCGACTCCACCGCGCAGGCCGAGATCGCCAAGGTCCGCGAGTCCTACAACACCAAGCAGCCCGTCGAGTGGGTCCGGGTGCACTTCCTGGCCCGCTACGCGCACTTCCCGCACTCGCGCCACATCAAGGCCATGGGCGGCACCGCCTGCGCCACCTGCCACGGCGACGTCAAGCGCATGCCGCAGGTGTACAAGGTGAACAACGTGAACAACATGGGCTTCTGCATCAGCTGCCACCTCGAGCGGAACGTGTCGCGCGACTGTTCCGTTTGCCACTACTGAGGCCCCGGACCATGGACGAGACCACGGGAACGGCAATGGACCGGCGGCGCTTCCTGACCGTGCTGGGCGTGACGGGCGCGGGGACGGCGGCCCTCAGCGGGTGCTCCACCGACCGCGTGCAGAAGCTGGTGCCCTACCTGGTGCAGAGCGAGGACCAGGTGCCCGGCGTCCCCACCATCTACGCCAGCACCTGCACCGAGTGTGCGGCGGGGTGCGGGCTCCACGTCAAGACGCGCGAGGCCCGCGCCATCAAGCTCGAGGGGAACCCGGCGCACCCGGTGAACGCCGGCAAGCTCTGCGCGCGGGGCCAGGCGGGGCTCCAGTCGCTCTACAACCCGAACCGCGTGCGCGGCCCGATGCGGCGGCTTCCCGACGGCACCACCGCCGCCCTTCCCTGGGCCGACGCCGTGGCCGAGGTGGCGGCCAAGGTCGGCGCGGCGGACGGCAAGGTGGCGGTGATTACCGGCGCGGGGCGGGGGAGCTTTACCGACCTGCTCACGGCGTCGATGGCCGGGATGGGCGGCCGGGTGGTGCGTTACCAGCCCTTCGACCACGAGCCGATGCGGGCCGCCAACCGTCAGGTGTTCGGGGTGGACGGCCTCCCGGCGCACGACTTCGCCTCCGCCCGGTTCATCGTCTCCTTCGGCGCCGACTTCCTCGAGACCTGGCTCGCCCCGGTCGAGAACCAGCGCGGCTTCGCGACGGCGCACGGCTACCGCGACGGCCAGATGGCCCGGCACGTGGCGCTCTCCCCCCGGATGAGCCTCACCGGCATGAACGCCGATGAGTGGTTTGCCATCGTCCCCGGCTCCGAGGCGTCGATCGCGTTGGCCATGGCGCAGGTCATCCTGGCCGAGCGGACCACTGCCCCGGCCGATGCCGTGGCGCTCCGCGGCATGCTCTCGGCCTACACTCCCGACGCGGTGGCCCAGCAGTCGGGGCTCACCGTCGAGCAGATCCAGCTCCTGGCGCGGGAGTTTGCCACCGCCACGCCGAGCCTGGCGGTGGCGGGCGGCATCGGCAGCCAGCACCCCGGCGCCGACGCCCTCTGCGCCGCGGTCAACATCCTCAACTACGTGGCCGGCAACGTCGGCCGCACCGTCCGCTTCGGCGCCGACCTCGACACCGGCGACGGCTACGCCGCCCTGGCCGCGCTGCAGCGGGACATGGAGGCGGGGCAGGTGGCGGTGCTGGTGGTGCACGACGCCAACCCGGTGTACGCCCTCCCCAAGTCGAGCGGGTTTGCCGCGGCCATGGCCAAGGTGCCGTACAAGGTGGCCATCACGACGGTGGCCAACGAGACCGCCGCCCTCTGCGACGTGGTCCTGGCGGAGTCGCACGGCCTCGAGCGGTGGGATGACCTCCGGCCTCGCGCCGGCGTCCGCTCGCTGCTCCAGCCGGTCATGACGCCGGTCTACGACACCCTCCCCGCGGGCGACATCCTCCTCCAGGTGGCCAAGGCGGGTGGGGCCGTCGCCCTGCAGGCCGCGTCGTGGGAGGCGTACGTCAAGGAGCAATGGCAGGCGTTCGCGAAGCAGCGCGGCGCCGCCAATCCGAGCGCCTTCTGGGTGTCGGCGCTGGCCAACGGCGGCGTGTTCGATGCCGCGCCGGCTGCGGCGTCGGTCCGGCTGGCGCCGGGCGCCGCGCAGGTGTCGGGCAAGGCGCCCGCGCTGGCCGGCGAGGGGGAGTTCCTCTTCGCGCCCGCCCCGACCGCGATGCTCTACGACGGGCGCGGCACCGACAAGCCCTGGCTGCTCGAGAACCCCGATCCTGTCACCAAGATCACCTGGCAGTCGTGGGTGGAGCTCCATCCCGAGACGGCGCGCGAGCTCGACATCCGCGAGGGCGAGATCGTGCGGCTGGTCTCGGCTGCCGGCAGCCTCGAGGCGCCGGCCTTCCTCTACCCGGGTATCCGGCGCGACGTGGTGTCCGCCCCCCTCGGCTACGGCCACACGAGCTTCGGGGAGTACGCCACGGGCCGGGGCGCCAACGCCCTCGACCTCCTCCCCGCGCCGGGCGACGCCGGGTACGTGGCGTATGTGTCCACGCGCGTGTCGCTGGAAAAGACCCGGCGCTACCAGAAGGTGGCCAAGACCAGCGGCAACGACCGCCAGCTGGGCCGCGGGGTGGCGGAGGCGATATCGCTGGCCGCCGCGCGGAAGGGGCTGACGCCCGAGGAGGCGCACCACGAGGAGGCGGGGGGCGCGCCGCACGAGATCAACACCCCGCGCGAGCTCGAGGCGATCGCCGGCTTCGCCGCGGCCCAGAAGGTGGCGGCCACCAAGGGGAACTACGTCGGCGAGCACCCGCAGTGGGGAATGACCATCGACCTCTCGCGCTGCACGGGCTGCTCGGCGTGCGTCACCGCCTGCTACGCGGAGAACAACATCCCCACCGTCGGCGAGGCCGACGTGCTCAAGGGCCGCGAGATGAGCTGGATGCGCATCGAGCGGTACTACGAGGGGGGCGAGGACGGCGAGCCGCTGGAGACGCGGTTCGTGCCGATGCTCTGCCAGCACTGCGCCAACGCCCCCTGCGAGCCGGTCTGCCCCGTGTACGCGGCCTACCACACGCCGGACGGGCTCAACGGGCAGGTGTACAACCGCTGCGTCGGCACCCGCTACTGCAGCAACAACTGCCCGTACAAGGTGCGGTACTTCAACTGGTACGCCTACAACAAGCGGGCGTTCCCCGAGCCGCTCAACCTGCAGCTCAACCCCGACGTGACGGTCCGCGCCCGCGGCGTCATGGAAAAGTGCACCTTCTGCGTGCAGCGGATCCGGGGCGCGCAGAATGACGCCCGGCTGCACGACCGCACGCTCGCCGACGGCGACGTCGTGACCGCGTGCGCGCAGTCCTGCCCGAGCGACGCCATCATCTTCGGCAACAAGGCCGACCCGGCCAGCCGGGTGGCGGTCAGCGCGGCGGGTCCCCGCGGCTACCACGTCTTCGAGGAGACCAACGTGCGGCCGTCCGTGACCTACCTGGCCAAGGTCCTCAACCGGGCGGAGGCCTGACCATGGCGGCCGTCACCCACGCCCCGACCCAGACCCACGCCGAGGTCACCCGCGACGTCGTGGCGACGCTCGGCGCGCCGAGCCGCGGCTACGTGATGATGCTGGGGGGGGCCGTCGGCCTCTTCCTGGTCGGCCTCTTCACCTTCACGATGCTGCTCAAGGACGGGCTGGGGCTGGCGGGCTACAACCCGCCGATCATGTGGTCGGTGTACATCACCACCTTCGTCTTCTGGGTGGGCATCGGCCACGCCGGCACCCTGATCTCGGCCATCCTGTTCCTCTTCCGTTCGCAGTGGCGCACGGCGGTGTACCGCGCCACCGAGGCGATGACCGTCTTCGCGGTCATGACGGCGGCGCTCTTCCCGATCATCCACATCGGGCGGCAGTGGGTGTTCTACTGGCTGCTGCCCTACCCGAACCAGCGCTACCTCTGGCCCAACTTCAAGTCGCCGCTGCTGTGGGACGTCTTCGCCATCTCCACCTACCTCACCGTCTCCACCACCTTCCTCGTGGTCGGCCTGGTGCCGGACATCGCGGCGGTGCTGGACCAGGTGTCGGGCTGGCGGAAGAAGCTCTACGCCGCCTGCTCCCTCGGCTGGACCGGCAGCGACAACCAGTGGCGCCACTACACCCGCGGCTACCTCTACCTGGCGGCCCTGGCCACCCCGCTGGTG
>JBGAOL010000334.1:0-4727 GCA_044221825.1 Gemmatimonadales bacterium | reverse complement strand
TCCCCCCGCTCCGGGTGGCGGACCCGCCACTCCCGGTGCCAGGGAGCCAGCGCCTGGGCCGACTGCTGGATGCTGCTCAGCAGCCCGGCCAGGTCGTCGGGGTGGGTCAGCGAGAACACGGGCGCGGCGTCCTGCGCCAGGCGGTCGGCCCGCACCCCGAAGATCGCCTCCACGCCGGCGCTGGCGAACGGGAGGGAGAAACGGCCTGCCGCATCCATCCGGAAGGTGAACATGACCCCGGGGGCCGTCGCGCCGAGTTCCGTCAGCTGCTCGTCGCGCGCCGCCAGCGCCTCGCGGGTGCGGTGGGCGTCGTCGACGTCCACGACGGTGCCGTTCCACTTGAGCGGCTGCCCGGCCGCGTCTCGGCGCATGGTGGCGCGGATCTCGAACCAGCGATAGGTGCCGTCCCGCCCCTTGAGCCGCACCTCATGGTGGACGTCCTGGTGCGTGGCGACGGCCCGCTCGATCACCGCGACCATGGCCGCCAGGTCGTCCGGGTGCACGTGGCCCAGCCAGCCGCCGCCCGTGCCCAGCACCGGCTCCTCCCCGCTGTACGCGGTCCACTGCGGGCTCACGAAGTCGAAGTGCCCCGCAGGGTCCGCCGTCCACACGATGGCGGGCAGCGCCTCGGCCAGCTCGCGGAAGCGCTGCTCACTCCGCTCGAGCGCGCGCGTCGCTTCCTGCTCGGCCGTGACGTCCCGCACGGTGCCGATCAGCCGCACGGGCCGGCCCTCGGCGTCGTACGACGCCCGCGCGATGTCCTCCACCCAGCGCACCGTCCCGTCGGGGTGCAGCATGCGGAAGCGTGCGCGGAACTCGCGCCGCTCGGCCAGGGCCTGCTCCATCAGGCGCTTGGTGAGCGGCAGGTCGTCCGGGTGCACCAGCGACGCGAACGTGGCGAACGAGGGCGTGAGCACCGGGTTCCCGAGCAGCGCCATCACCTCGGGGGACCAGTACATCCGGTCCGTCCCGATGTCCCACTCCCAGATGCCCGTGCCGGTGAAGGCCAGGGCCAGGGCCAGGCGCTCCTCGCGCACCCGCAACTGCGCCTCGGCCTCCCGCCGCTCGGTGATGTCCTCCACCGTCCCCATGGTGCCCGCGAGCCGGCCGTCGGGGCCGAAGCGGCAGTGGCAGAGGGTGGCCACCCAGCGGATCGTGCCGTCGGGTCGCACGATGCGGTGCTCCACGGTGGCGCTGCCGGTGCCGCGCGCCGCCTCGGCGAAGCCGAGGTCAGCGCGCTCGCGATCGTCGGGGTGGATCATCGCCGTGAACTCGGCGAGGGTGCCGCTGAAGTGGTCGAGGCCGAAGATGGCGCAGCAGCGGGGGGACCAGATGCTCACGTCGTCCGCCGCGCGCCACTCCCAGGTGCCGAGCCGGGCGGCGGCCAGGGCCAGCGCCAGCCGCTCCTCCCGGTCCTGCAGGGCGGCATCGTACGCCGACCGGGCAGCGGGGGAGACCTCGTCGGACGGGCTGGGGGCGGGCGGCATGCGGGCCTTCCCCGGACGGGGGCCGGGGCTCAGGGAACGCGCCTTAGGGGACAGGACTGCCTAGGGAATGTCGACGGGGCGGATGAAGGCGTGATGAAGGGAGCGTGGAGGCCGGCCCGGACCCCGGTGCCGGCTTCCGTCAGCTTCAGGCCGGCTCAGTCGAGGGTCTTGTGGAAGCGGCGGACGCTGAGCGTCACGGTGAGGATGGCGAAGCCGGTGAGCGCGGCGAAGTCGCGCCAGAGCGCGTCGAAGCCCACCCCGCGGAGCAGGATCCCGCGCAGCACCTCGAGGAAGTAGGTGAGCGGCAGCGTGAGCGCGAGCGCCTGGGCGGGCTCCGGCATCGCCGCGCGGGGGAACATGAAGCCGGAGAGCAGGATGTTGGGCATGACGAACATGAACCCGGCCTGCATGGCCTGCGCCTGCGTCTTCACCAGGGTGGAGAAGAAGAGCCCGATCCCGAGGCTCGCCGTGATGAACGGGAACGCCATCAGGTAGAGGAGCGGCAGGCCGCCGCGCAGCGGCACGTCGAAGAGCAGCTTGCCGAGCACCAGGATGACCGTCATCTGGACGTAGCCGACCAGCAGGAAGGGCAGCAGCTTGCCGAGCATGAGGCCGGTGCGGTCGATGGGCGTGACGATCAGCTGCTCCATCGTGCCCTTCTCCCGCTCCCGCACCACCGCCATGGCGGTGATGATCACCATGGTGATGGAGAGCAGGACCCCGATGATCCCCGGCACGATGTACGTGGAGCTGGCGAGCATCGGGTTGTACCACGGCCGCACCCGGAGCTCGGCGGGGCGCCGCGCGGCGGGGAGCGCGCCGTCGGGGGCCCAGGTGAGGCTCGTCAGCATGGCGCCCTGGAGCGCGGAGGCGCTCGAGAGCGGGTCGGCCGCGTCCACGATGACCTGGGCCTGGGCGCCGCGGTGGCGCTTGAGGTCGCGGGTGAAGTCGGGCGGGATCACCACCGCCGCCGCCGCCTCGCCCCGGCCGATCCAGCGGGGGATCTCGGCGCGGCTGTCCACCCGGCCCACGACGTCGAAGTACGTGGAGCTGGCGAGCGTGGCCACGAGCGCCCGGCTCTCGCTCGAGTGGGCCTCGTCCAGCACGATGGTGGGCAGGTGGCGCACCTCGGTGCGGATGGCGAAGCCGAACAGCACCAGCTGCAGCGCCGGGATCCCCACCATCATGCCGAGGGTCAGGCGGTCGCGCCGCATCTGGATGAACTCCTTGCGCAGCATGGGCCACAGGGGCCAGGTGCGGAAGCTCATGCGGCCTCGTCCTTCTCCTGCAGCGCGATGAACGCGTCCTCGAGCGTCGGCGCGCCGAGCTGCTGCTCGATCTCGGCCGGCGTCCCCACCGCCACCAGCCGCCCGCGCCAGAGCATGGCCAGCCGCTCGCAGCGTTCCGCCTCGTCCATGTAGTGCGTGGTGACCACGATGGTGGTGCCCCCCGCCGCGAGCCCCCGGATCACCTCCCAGAAGTGCCGCCGCGCCGCCGGGTCCACGCCTGCGGTGGGCTCGTCGAGGAAGAGCACGGCCGGCCGGTGCGCCGTGGCGCAGGCCAGCGAGAGCCGCTGCTTCCACCCGCCCGACAGGGTGCCCGCCAGCTGCCGGCGGCGCTCGGTGAAGCCGAGCCCGGCGAGGAGCTCCTCCACCCGGGCGCGGCCCGGCTCGCCCACCAGGCCGTAGAGGCCGGCATAAAAGCGGAGGTTCTCCTCCACCGTGAGGTCGTCGTAGAGGCCAAAGCGCTGCGACATGTACCCCAGGCGGCGGCGCACCGCCTCCGGCTCCGCCACCACGTCGATGCCCGCCACCCACGCCCGCCCCGAGGTGGGCGCCAGCAGGCCCGTCAGCATGCGGATGGTGGTGGTCTTGCCGGAGCCGTTGGCGCCGAGCAGGCCGAAGATCTGGCCGGCCGGGATCTCGAGGTCGAGCCGCTCCACGGCCACGAGGTCGCCGAAGCGGCGGTGCAGCGCCTCGATGCGGATGGCGGCGGGGGCGCTCATGGCGTGGCGCCCGGGAAGCGCACCGTCACCGGGAGGCCGGGGCGGGTGGTGCCGCCGGGTTGTGTCAGCTCCACGCGCACGGCGAAGAGCAGGTCGGCGCGCTCCTCCTCGGTGAGCGCGGCGCGCGGCGGTGCCGTCCCCTCGGGGGCATCGGCCGCCGCGGCCAGGCGGACCTCGGCGGCGCTGCCGGCCGGCAGCGTGGCCAGCAGCTTGGCCGGCAGGTACACCCGCACCCAGGGCCGCGCCACCGCGCCGATGGTGGCGAGCGGGGTGCCGGCCGCCACCACCTCGCCCGGGTCGGCGTGGCGGCCGAGGACCACGCCGTCCACGCCGGCCAGCACGGCGAGCTCGTCCACGTCGCTCGCGGCGGCGGCGAGCTGCGCTTCGGCGGTGGCCACCTCCGCGCGGGCCACCTGCACCTGGTCGCGCCGGCTGCCCTCGCGGGCGAGCGCGAGCGTGGCGCGCGCGGCGTCGCGCCGCCGGGCGGCCGCCTGCGCGGCGGCGCGGGCGCGGTCGAGCTCCTGCGCCGCGATGACCTTGTCCTGCGCCAGCCGCTCGGCCCGCTCCAGGTCCGCGGTGGCGCGCGTGGCCTCCGCCTCGAGGGCGGCCAGGTCGGCCTCGGCGCGCTCCAGTTCGGCATTCCGTGAGCCGCGCTCCAGGTCGGCGAGCCGCGCCCGGGCCGCGGCCACCCGCGCGCGGCGCTCGGCGTAGGCGGCGGAGATGGTGCCTTGGGTGAGCAGCGCGAGCGTGTCGCCCGCGCGCACCGTGTCGCCCTCCTGCACCCGGATTTCCATGATGCGACCGGGCACGAGCGGCGCGGCGTCGCTCTCGTCCACCTCGATGGTGCCGGGGAAGGCCTGGGTGTCCTCCCCGCGGCCACAGGCGGCCAGGGCTAGGAACAGCGCGGGGACTAGGCGACGGATCATGCGGTCCTCCGGGGACGACGGGCCCGCCGGGATGCGCGGCCGCCCGGCGCGGGCGCGGGGGCGAGCGCGGCCAGGGCGAAGGTGATGGCGTGCTCGGTGAAGCGGTCGACGGTGCGCGCGGGGACCGTTCCCTCGTGGCCCAGGAGCCGTGCCATCAGCGGGTGGGCCACGAAGAACCAGGCCACCTGCGCGATGGTCGAGATGGTGGCGAGGGCGGGGTCGAGGTCGGGGCGGATCTCGCCGGCGGCCTGACCCTCGCGGATCAGCGCCTGCAGGCGCCGGAAGGGGCCGTGGGCCAGGTCCCGCATG
>JBGAOL010000002.1:0-35479 GCA_044221825.1 Gemmatimonadales bacterium | reverse complement strand
CGGTGGCGGCGGCCCGGCGTCCGGCGGAGACGCCGCTGGCGCGCTTCGGACTTGCCCTGCCGCCGGGCCAGGCGCCATTTGCGTTGTGGAGCGGCCTGCCCTCCCCGGACGGCTCACGCATCGGCTACCTCGCGCCGAGTGTCGGCGCAGGGCGGGTGCCGCAGTTCTGGATCAAGGCGCGCGACAGCTTCGACGCCAGGCCGGTGCTCGGCAGCGACGGGGTGGCCGACTTCACGTGGTCCCCGGACGGCCAGTGGCTCGCCTTCCGCGTTGGCGAGCAGTTGCGGAAGGTGCCGGCGGCGGGCGGAGCGGCTGTCACCCTCGCCGGGTGGGCGGCGGGCGTGGTGGGGATCACATGGCTCGACGATAACACCATCGCGTACAGCTCGGGTGCCCCCACCGGGGGTGCGCTCCTCCGGCGCATCCCCGCGGACGGCGGGACGGTGGAGGACCTGCCGGTGGACGGCTCGGTGGGGGTGTTGCTCGCGGCGCTGCCCGGCGCGCGCGGCATCCTCTACACGCGGTGCCTGCCGGACTGCCGGACGCAAGCGGATGTGTGGGTGCTCGACCTCCGGACCCGCACCTCGCACGAGGTCGTGGCCGGCGCCGTCCTGGGCTTCTACTTCCCGACGGGGCACTTGGCCTACATCCGCCGGGATGGCGTGATGCTGGCGGTGCCGTTCGATCTCTCGACCCTCAAGCCCTCGGGGACCCCCGTCCCTGTGCTGGACAGCATCGCGCTTACCGACGTGGTGTTTCCCCTCGTGGGGCTGTCCGCTTCCGGCACGGTGGTGTTCCGGCGCGGCTCGCCGGAGCAGCTGGTCCGGCAGTATGAGCTGGTCTGGGTGGACCGCGGCGGGCGCGAGACGCCGGTGGACCCGGGGTGGACGTTCGCGCTCACCAGCTTCGGCAACAACGCTGGATGGGCGCTCTCGCCGGACGGCTCGAGGGTGGCGCTTGGCCTCCACACCGAGGCGGGCGACGACATCTGGGTGAAGCAGCTGCCGCGCGGCCCGCTCTCCCGGGTCACCTCGGAGGCGGCGCCGGAGTTCCGGCCCCGCTGGATGCGCGACGGCCGAACCCTCATGTTCGCCGCCGCCCGCCTCAGCGCCACTGCCGGCGGCCTCTTCCTGCGGCGGGCCGACGGCACCGGGGCGGACTCCCTCCTCTTTCACTCCCAGGCCGGGGTCTATGAGGCGACCTGGTCCCCCGACGGGCGGTGGCTCCTCTTCCGCACCGGCGGCATCATCGGGCAGACCGGCGGGCGGGACATCGTGGGCCTGCGGCCCGGGATCGACAGCGTCCCGGTGCCGGTGGTGGTCACCAAGCACGATGAGGAGGCCATCGCGCTCTCGCCGGATGGGCGCTGGCTGGCCTACGAGTCGAACGAGACGGGGCGCACCGAGGTGTTCCTGCGGCCCTTCCCGAGCACCAGCGCGGGCAAGTGGCAGGTCTCCACCGATGGCGGGGTGGCACCGCTCTGGTCACGGAATGGGCGCGAGCTCTTCTACGTAAACGCGGACCGGCGCCTGACGGCCGTGGCGGTGACGCCAGGCGCAGAACCCCGGCTCGGCGAGCACGTGACCCTCTTCCCACTCAGCGAGCGGCACTACCTGGGCCAGGCGGAGTTCTACACCCCCTTCGACGTGGCGCCGGACGGCCGCTTCCTGATGGCGCGGCTCGTGTCCCATGGGACGGGAGAGGACCTGCCGCTGGTGGTGGTGGAGGGGATGCTCACGGAGCTCGAGCGGAAGGCGGGCAGCCGGTGATCCCCGAGCGCCTCGCCGCCGCCCTCGCCGGCCGCTACCGCCTGCAGCGCAAGCTCGGCGAGGGCGGCATGGCGAGCGTGTACCTGGCGGACGACGAGAAGCACGGCCGCCCGGTGGCCATGAAGGTGCTCCGCCCGGAGCTCGCCGCCATTCTCGGTGCGGAGCGCTTCCTGGCCGAGATCAAGACCACCGCGAACCTCCAGCACCCGCACATCCTGCCGCTCTTCGACAGCGGGGAGGCGGGCGGCCAGCTCTTCTACGTGATGCCGTTCATCGAGGGCGAATCCCTCCGCGACCGGCTCACGCGCGAGAAGCAGCTGCCGGTGGCGGATGCCGTGCGCATCGCGGGCGAGGTGGCCGGTGCGCTCGACTATGCCCACCGCCACGGCGTCATCCACCGCGACATCAAGCCCGAGAACATCCTGCTCCACGAGGGCCGCGCCCTCGTCGCCGACTTCGGGATCGCGCTCGCGGCGAGCAAGGCGGGCGGCTCGCGGATGACCGAGACCGGCATGAGCCTCGGCACGCCGCAGTACATGGCGCCGGAGCAGGCCATGGGCGAGCGGGAGATCACGGCCCGCGCCGACCTCTACGCGCTCGGCGTCACGACGTACGAGATGCTGGCCGGCGAACCGCCCTTCACCGGCCCCACGGCGCAGGCCATCGTGGCGCGGGTGATGACGGCGGAGCCAGCAAGCCTCACGGAGCAGCGGCGCACGGTGCCGGCGCACGTGGAGGCGGCGGTCTTCACCGCCCTCGAGAAGCTGCCGGCGGACCGCTTTGCGAGTGCCGCGGAGTTCGCGGCCGCGCTCCGGGACGAGGGCGCGCGGCCCGCGACGGCCTCGCGCGCCGCGGCGCGGCCCGCGGCACCGCCGCTCGCCATGCGCGTGCTCGGCGTCGTGGCGATGGTCTCGACGCTGGCCGCGCTCGCGCTGGCGGTGAAGGTGTGGCGGCCGGCGCCCGCGCCGGTGACCCGACTCGGGCTCGACCTGCCCGCCCTCCGCGTCAACCACGTCGGCTACTATGGCGTCGCCTTCGCGCTCTCCCCCGACGGGCGGCGCCTCGCCTACGTGGCCGCCAACGAGCCCGGGCCCACCCGCATCGCGGTGCGCGACCTCGGCGACCTCCAGGTGCGCACCCTCGAGGGCACGGACGGCGGCGACGGGCCCTTCTTCTCGCCCGACGGCAAGTGGGTGGGCTACATCGCGGACAGCAAGCTCTACAAGGTGCCGGTGGCCGGCGGGGCGCCCGTGGAGCTGGCGGGCGGTGCCAGCAGCATCCTCCCCGGCGGCGCCTGGCTGGCCGACGACCGGATCATCTACACCAGCGACGCCTTCGGCCTCCGGATGGTCCCGGCGGGCGGCGGCGCGGCCACCGAGGTGCTCCCCGCCCCGGCCGACGGCGTGATGGCCTTCCCCACGCGCGTGCCCCGCAACGACGTGGTCCTCCTCACCCTCTGCAGCAACAACTGCGCGTCGGAGCACCTGCTGGCGCTCAACCTGGCCACGCGGGCCATGGACACGCTGGCCCGGAACACCTCGCGCGGCTTCTACCTCGGCGACGGGCGGCTGGTGGTGCTGCAGTCGGACGGGACGCTGGCCGGGGCGCCGTTCGACCTGGACAAGCTCCGCTTCGAGCGGCCGCCGGTGCCGCTCCTGAACGGGGTGCAGCTCGAGATCGGCGTGGTGCCCGAGGTGGCCCTGGCCGACGACGGGACGCTGGTGTACCTGCCGGCCAACCAGGTGGCGGGGGTGGGCACCGTCAGCACCGTGGACCTGGCGGGGCGCGCCCGCGTGGTGGATCCCTCCTGGCGGGCCCGCTTCACGAGCCTGGCCCTCTCCCCCGACGGGCGCCGGCTCGTGGTGAGCACCGCGGAGCCGACCGGCAACATCCTCTGGGTGAAGCAGCTCGACCAGGGCCCGCTCACCCGCCTCAGCTTCGACGGCTCCATCAACTACCGGCCGGCCTGGCTCCCCGACGGCCGCTCCATCAGCTTCAGCTCCGACCGCGACCGCTCGCGCACCTACCTCTACCGGATCCGGGCCGACGGCAGCGACCAGCCGGTCCGCCTCCTCCCGGGCGACACGGCGCAGGTGGACGAGGCGCTCTGGTCCGCCGACGGGCAGTGGCTCATCTACCGCACCGGCACCGTACCTGGCGTCCGTGACATCTACGCCCGCCGCACCACCGGCGACACGAGCCGCGTCACTATCGCCGCCGGCCGCGCCGACGAGTACATGCCGGCGCTCTCCCCCGACGGGAAGTGGATCGCCTACGTCTCGGTGGAGTCGGGGCGCGAGGAGGTCTTCGTGCGGCCGTTCCCGGCGGTGGAGCAGGGCCGCACCCAGGTGTCCATCGCGGGTGGGGCGCACCCGGTGTGGTCGGCCTCGGGGCGCGAGCTCTACTACGTGGAGCGGGCGGACACGCTGGTGGCCGTGGGCACGGGCGGCACCACGGAGTTCCAGCCCACCAGCCGCCGGTCGCTCTTCAGCACCCGCAGCTTCGTCCTCTTCCCCTACCACCAGGCGTTCACGGCGCTCCCCGGGGACAAGGGCTTCATCTTCCTCTCGCGGGCCGAGGTGCCCATCGACGCCGCGCGGCAGCTGGTGGTGGTGCTCCACTGGGACGGCGAGGCCAAGGCCAAGATGGCGGGGGCCCCGTGAGCGCGGTGCCCGAGCGCCTGACCCGCGCCTTTGCCGACCGCTACCGCGTGGAGCGGAAGCTCGGCGAGGGCGGCATGGCCACGGTGTACCTGGCGCAGGACCTCCGCCACGACCGCCAGGTGGCCGTGAAGGTGCTCCGCGAGGAACTCGCTGCCGTGATCGGCGCCGAGCGCTTCCTGGCCGAGATCAAGACCACGGCCAACCTGCAGCACCCGCACATCCTGCCGCTCTTCGACTCGGGACAGGTGGACGGCACGGTGTTCTACGTGATGCCGTACATCGAGGGCGAGTCGCTGCGCGACCGGCTGGAGCGGGAGACCCAGCTCCCGGTCGAGGAGGCGGTGCGGATCGCCAGGGAAGTGGCGCACGCCCTCGACTACGCCCACCGCCGCGGCGTCATCCACCGCGACATCAAGCCCGACAACATCCTGCTCCACGACGGCAGCGCCCTCGTGGCCGACTTCGGCATCGCGCTGGCCGCCTCGAAGACGGGCGGCACCCGCATGACCGAGACCGGCATGTCGCTCGGCACGCCGCACTACATGTCGCCGGAGCAGGCGATGGGCGAGCGCACCCTCGATGCGCGCACCGACATCTACGCGCTCGGCTGCGTGCTCTACGAGATGCTCCTCGGCGAGCCGCCCTTCAGCGGCCCCACGGCGCAGGCCATCGTGGCCAAGGTGATGACGGAGAAGCCGTCGGGGATCATCGCGCGGCGGGACCGCGTGCCGCCGCACGTGGAGGACGCGGTGCTCACGGCGCTCGAGAAGCTGCCGGCGGACCGGTTTGCCACGGCGGGGGAGTTCGCGGCGGCGCTTGGCGGGGAGCTGCCGAGCGCGCGGCGGGTCGCCGCGGTGGCCACGCGCGACGTTCCCGCCACGCCCCGCGCGCGGGCCGCGCGGTGGCTCCCGTGGGCCGTGGCCGCCTGCGCGCTGGCCGGGGCGGCATGGAGCTGGCTGGATCGCCCCGCCGCCGTGGGGCCGTCCCGCTTCCTGGTCTCGGTCGGGGACTCGGCCGCGATCAACCTCAACGCGTCCGGCCTCGCGCTGGCGCCGGATGGCCGGAGCCTGGTCTTCGTCGGGAGCGGCGGCGAGGGCTTGCTCTGGATCAAGCGCTGGACCGACCTCGTGGCCCGGCCCCTCCCCGGCACGGCCGGGGCGTCGGTGGCCACCTTCTCGCCGGATGGCCGGGAGCTCGCCTTCGTGGCCCAGGGCCGGCTGCAGCGGATCCCCGTGGATGGCGGGCCCGCCGTCACCCTCGCCGACTCCGCCGCCGGCGACCAGTTCTCCCCGGCCTGGCTCAGCGACGGGACCATCCTCTTCGTCAACGAGCTGCTGTTCGGGTTGCGCCGGGTGCGCGCCGAGGGGGGG
The DNA here is from genome assembly GCA_044221825.1 of Gemmatimonadales bacterium. GTDB lineage: Bacteria > Gemmatimonadota > Gemmatimonadetes > Gemmatimonadales > GWC2-71-9 > JADJOM01. The sequence continues at coordinate 29,677 of JBGAOL010000002.1, read as the reverse complement.
CCGGCCGAGGACGTGCTGGTGGACTCGACGCTCTACGGCTTCGGCATCGTGAGCATGTCGCCCCTCCCGGGCGCGCGGGGGGCACTGTTCGCCGCCTGCCAGTCGGGGTGCGTCACGGCCTCGCTCCGCGCCTTCGACCTCGCCACCCGGACCCAGAAGGAACTGGTGCCCGGTTCGCTCGGCGGCGTGTACCTCCCGACGGGCCACCTGCTGTACCTGCGGCGGGACGGCGTGGGCCTGGTGGCGCCGTTCGACCTCGACAAGCTCACCGTCACCGGCCCGGGCGTGCCGGTGCTCGACGGCGTCTCCCCCTTCGGCCCCAACACCTTCACGCTGTCGGCGAGCGGCTCGCTGGCCTACCTCCCCGCCGGGGGCCAGGACGGCGGGACCGAGGTGGTCCGCGTCTCGCGCACCGGTGTCGTCACCACGCTCGACTCCACCTGGCCCAGCTTCGCCGTCTCCTTCGGCGTCTCCGCCGACGGGCGGCGGCTGGCGGTGAGCCTCGGGCTCGGTGCGGGCGCCGCCAACATCTGGGTGCGGCCCGTGGGGCCGGGGACGCCGACGCGCCTGAGCTTCGGGGGCGCGGATCGCCGGCCGGCGTGGTCGCCGGACGGGCGGATGGTGGCCTTCGTGCGGGACTCGGCCAACGGCGGCGACGTCTACGGCCGCCTCGCCGACGGGAGCGGGGAGGACCGCCTGCTCGCGAAGCTCGACCGCCCGGTGCAGGAAGTCACCTGGTCGCCGGACGGACGGTGGCTGGTGCTGCGCACCGACAACGGCGCCCGCGGCAACGGCGACCTGGTGCGCGTGCGCGTGGCCGACGGCACCGCCGTGCCCCTCACCGACACGCCCGGCACCGAGGTGCATCCCGTCGTGTCCCGCGACGGCCGCTGGCTGGCGTACGTGGAGCTGACGGCGGGGCGGCCGCAGGTGTTCGTGACCCCGTTCCCCGACGCGCGGGGCAGCCGCTGGCAGGTGACCACGCGCGGCGGCACCATGCCCACCTGGTCGGCCGACGGGCGCGAGCTCTACTACGTGGACCCCTCGAGCCGCCTCGTGGCGGTGCCGGTGGAGACCCGCGGCACCTTCCGCGCCGGGACGCCGGTGCCGCTCTTCAGCGTGGCATCCATGGTGCTCCTGGACCAGTGGCACCAGCCGTACGCGCCGCTGCCGGACGGGTCGGGCTTCCTGTTCATCCGCCAGCGCGGCGCCAGCGCGGCGGGGGCCAACCACGTCGTGGTGGTGGAGCACTGGCTCGACGACCTCCGCGCGCGGCTGCGTCGATGACCGCCGCCCCGGAGCGCCTGGCCCAGGCCCTCGCCGACCGCTACCGCCTAGAGCGGAAGCTCGGCGAGGGCGGCATGGCGAGCGTCTACCTGGCCCACGACCTGAAGCACGACCGCAAGGTGGCGGTCAAGGTCCTCAAGCCCGAGCTCGCGGCTATGTTAGGCGCCGAACGCTTCGTGGTGGAGATCAAGACCACGGCGGCACTCCAGCACCCGCACATCCTCCCGCTCTTCGACAGCGGCGAGGCCGGGGGCTTCCTCTACTACGTGATGCCGTTCATCGACGGCGAGACGCTCCGGAGCAAGCTCGATCGCGAGACCCAGCTCGGCATCGACGAGGCCGTGCGCATCACCGTGGCCGTGGCCGACGCGCTCGACTACGCCCACCGCCACGGCGTGATCCACCGCGACATCAAGCCGGAGAACATCCTCCTGCACGATGGCCGCCCCATGGTGGCGGACTTCGGCATCGCGCTGGCGCTCAGCGCCGCCGCGGGTGGCCGCATGACGGAGACGGGCCTCTCGCTCGGCACGCCGCACTACATGTCGCCGGAGCAGGCCACGGCGGAGAAGGAGCTGACGGCCAAGAGCGACATCTACTCGCTCGGCAGCGTCTGCTACGAAATGCTCACCGGCAACCCGCCGCACGTGGGCGCGTCGGCGCAGCAGATCATCATGAAGATCGTGACCGAGGAGGCGGCCCCGGTCACCAGGGTGCGGAAGAGCGTGCCGCCGCACGTGGCGGCCGCCGTGGCGCAGGCCATCGAGAAGCTGCCCGCCGACCGCTTCGAGTCCGCGCGCGCCTTCGCCGACGCGCTCGGCGATGTGCGCTACGGCGCGGGCGCGGGGACGCGGGCGACGGCACCCGCCGCGGCGAGTGGTGCGCGCCCGCGCTGGCTGCTGCCGCTCGCGGCACTCAACGTGGTGCTCCTCCTGGCCCTCGCCGCGCAGGCCTTCCGCCCGCGCCCGGCCGAGCTGCCCTCGCGCCAGCGGGTGCTGCTGTGGCGCCATGCCTTCGGGTCGATTCTCTCGCCCGGGGTGCAGCGGCTCGCCGCGCAGGCGGCGCTGGCGCCCGACGCCACCAGCATCGTCTTCGCCGACTCCGCCGACGGCCAGCTCCGCCTCTATCGCAAGCTCCGCCACGAGGGCGAACCGGTGCCGATCGCCGGCACCGAGGGCGCCATCTCCCCGTTCTTCTCCCCGGACGGCCAGTGGGTGGGCTTCGTGAGCGGCGAGAAGCTCCGCAAGGTCCCCGTCGCGGGCGGCGGCGCGGTGACGCTGGCCGAGGACGTGAACCTGGTGTACGGCAATGCGGCGTGGCTCGACGACGGGACCATTCTCTACGTCAACCAGGGGAACCAGATCGTCCGACTGCCGGCGGCCGGCGGGGCGGCCGTGCGGGTCGAGGGCGACTCCCTGATGATCCGGCGCACCACGGCCGCCATCACCCCGCTCCCCGGGAGCCGCGGCCTCCTGTTCACCCAGTGTCCCGGCAACTGCGGCGTGGCGTCGTCGATCTATGTCTGGGACTTCGGCGCCGACAGCGCACGCCTCTTGGCCAAGGATGCGGCGGGGGCCTGGTACGCGCCTACCGGCCACCTGCTGTACACCTCCCGGGAGGGTGGCCTGTTCGCGGCACCGTTCGACCTCAATGCAATGCAGCTGACGGGCGGCGCCGTCCCCGTGCTCGAGGACGTGGAGCCCGGCACCGTGGCGCTCGCCGGCACCGGCGCGCTGCTCTACAGCACCGGCGGCGGCCTGGGCCACGCCTCCCGTGAGCTCACCTGGGTGGCCCGCGACGGCTCGGCCCGGGCGGTGGACAGCACCTGGCACGCGCGGTTCGTCTATCCCGCCATCGCCCCCGACGGGAAGGCCATCGCGCTGAGCATCATGGAGGACGGCACCCAGCTCTGGCTCTGGCGCGACGACCGCACCCGCCAGCGGATCACCCAGCAGGGCACGGTGAACTGGCGCCCCCACTGGCGCGCCGACGGCACGGCGCTGGCCTACCTCTCCAACGCCACCGGCCGCGAGGGCCAGGACGCCTACGACGCCTTCATGGTGCCGGTGGACGGCAGCGCCCCGCCCGTGATCGTCGCCGACCACCGCTTCGGGCTCTGGGAAGTAGAATGGACGCGGGACGGGCAGTACCTCGTGGTCCGCGCCGACGAGGAGGGCGGCGACGGCAACATCCGCTACCGGCGCACCAGCGGCGACACCGTACTCATGGGCCTGCTCATCGGCGCCGACCGCACCTCGATCTTCGACCTGTCGCCGGACGGGAAGTACATCGCCTATTCCTCGGACGCCGATGGGGCGCTCGAGGTCTACGTCTCGCCCTTCCCCTCGGTGGCGTGGCGGCGGCCCATCTCGAGCGGCGGCGGCACCGAGGTCCGCTGGGCGCACAGCGGGCGCGAACTCTTCTACAAGAGCCCCACGCACCTGATGGCGGTGCCCGTCACCACGGGAGCCAGCTTCACGGCCGGCACGCCGCGCCCGCTCTTCCGCCTCGACGGCTACATCGCCGCCCGCAACCGCCAGCAGTACGACGTCGCGCCGGGCGACCAGCGCTTCCTGATGATCAAGGACCTGGCCGGGCCCGCGAGCGAGAACGTCTTCTACGTGGAGGACTGGTTCACCGAGCTCCGCGCCAAGGTGAAGTCATGACCCTGAACGACCGCCTCCGCGACGCCCTCGCCGACCGCTACCGCCTCGAGCGCGAGCTCGGCCAGGGTGGCATGGCCACCGTCTACCTGGCCGAGGACCTGAAGCATCACCGCAAGGTGGCGCTCAAGGTGCTCCGGCCCGACCTCGCGGCCACGCTCGGCTCGGACCGCTTCCTGCGCGAAATCGAGGTGGCCGCGCGGCTGCAGCATCCCCACATCCTCGGCGTGCTCGATTCCGGCGAGGCGCAGGGCTTCTTCTACTACGTGATGCCCTACGTCGAGGGCGAGACCCTGCGCGACCGCCTCACGCGCACCGGCGAGCTCCCCGTGCCCGACGCCGTGCGCCTGCTCGGCGAGATCGCCGAGGCGCTCGCCGTGGCGCACCACGCCGGCGTGGTCCACCGCGACATCAAGCCGGAGAACATCCTGCTCTCGGGGCGCCACGCGCTGGTGATGGACTTCGGCATCGCCAAGGCGGTGACCGAGGCGTCCGGCCGCCAGCAGCTCACCACCGCCGGCGTGGCCCTCGGCACCCCCACCTACATGGCCCCCGAGCAGGCCTCGGCCGACCCGCAGATGGACGCCCGCGTGGACATCTACGCCCTCGGCGTGATGGGCTACGAGATGCTCACGGGCTTCCCACCCTTCCACGGGCTGAACCCGCAGCAGATGCTCGCGGCGCACGTGATGAAGGAGCCCACGCCCGTGGGCCAGCAGCGGGCGGGGCTCGCGCCGGCGCTCGAGACGGCCATCATGCGCTGCCTCGCCAAGCGTCCGGCCGACCGCTTCCAGACCGCCGAGGAGCTCGGCGCCGCGCTCGAGCCGCTGGCGACGCCGAGCGGCGGGATGACCCCGACGAGCACCCGGCCGGTGGCCGCCGGCCCGGCCAGCGGGCGGGGGACGCGCATCGCCACGATCGCCGGGGCGCTGGGACTGGTGGTGGCGGTGGCCCTCGGCGTGTGGCGGCCGTGGGCACGGGGCGGCCGTGAGCTCGATCCGCACCTCGTCGCCGTGCTGCCGTTTCGCGTGGCGGGCGCGGATCCGAGCGTCCAGTACCTGCGCCAGGGCATGGTGGACCTGCTGCAGGCCAAGCTCACCGGCGAGGGCGGACCGCGCTCCGCCGACACCCGCTCGGTGCTGGCCGCCGTGCGGGATGCCGGTGGCGCCGATGACGACCTGCCGGCCGAGGGCGTTGATCGCGTGGCGCGGAAGATCGGCGCGGGCCGCGTGCTGCAGGGCAGCATCGTGGGTCCGGCCGGCCAGCTGGTGATCGCCGCGACGCTGCAGGAGATGCCGGGCGGCCGCGTGCTCGCGCAGGCGAGCGTGAACGGGCCCAAGGATTCGCTCTTCGTGATGGTGGACCGCCTCACCGCGCAACTGCTGGCCCTCGGTGCCGGGGCGCAGGCGTCGCAGGTGAGCGCCCTGACCACCACCAGCCTCGAGGCGCTCCGGGCGTATCTCGACGGGATGGCCGCCTTCCGCCGGGGCGCCTTCCAGCTCTCGACGCCCGCCTTCGAGCGCGCGATCCAGCTCGATTCCACCTTTGCGCTGGCACTGTCGGCGCTGATCGAATCCGATGGCTGGCACCCGGCGACCGTGGACATGCTGCGCGTCAACCGGCTCGCCTGGCAGTACCGGGGTCGGCTCAACCCGCAGGACCAGCTCTTCCTGACGCTGCGCCAGGGGTCCCGCTACCCGCGCCAGACGCCGTGGACCGACAAGATCGCGGACGCGGAACGCGCGGTGCAGTCGATTCCGGAGAGCGCCGAGGCGTGGCACTACCTGGCCGATGCGCTGTTCCATGCCGGACGCCTTTCCGACATCACCGACCCCGAGCTGCGGGCGCGGCAGGCCTTCGAGCGGGCGTTCCGGCTCGATTCGCTGTACGGCAGCCCCATCGCGCACATGGCGCGGGTGGCCTTCGTCGCGGGAGACACCGCGGCGCAACGCCTCTGGACCGAGCGGGCGGTGGCGCTCGATTCCACGGCCGAGACGGTGGCGCTCGCCCGCTGGGACCTGCTCTCGGCGACGCGCGACACCGTCGGGCTGCGGCGGTTCCTGGTTGCGCTCAAGGACCAGCCGGTCGACGCGGTGCAGGGCATCCTCTTCCAGAATCCGCTCGACAGCCTCACCATCGTGCGCCAGCCGGAGCTGCTGGAGCTGTTCCACGCCCAGGCCGCCTCCCGGGGGGAGCGGCACGAGATGGCGCTCTCCCGCGCGTACGTCCTGCTCAACCGGGGCCGGCCCGCGGAGGCCGCCCGGTGGCTGGACACGCTTCGCACCATGGACCCGAACCCGGTCTATCCGTGGCTCATGGCCACCTACTATGGCGGCCCTCCCCTCGACAGCACGCGCCTGAGCCCCGATCTCCTGGATTTCACCCGGCTTGTCCGGGGGGACTTGAGCGTCGGGCCGCGGGTCCTCGCGTTCCAGAAGGAGCGGGCGGCCAAGGACTCGACGCAGGGGTTCTGGATTCGCATGGTGCCACTCACGGAGGCCATCATCGCCGTCCAGCGCCGTGACCCGGCGGCGCCCCGCCTCCTGGATGTCGCCGACTCCATGTGGGTGGGCCGCGAGGGCAATGCCGACTGGGCGTCGATCCAGCTCGCCCGGCTCTACCAGGCCGAGGGGCGCATCGACCGCGCGCTCCGCGCCGTGCGCCGGCGCTACAGCTCGGTGGGTTATCCCAAGCCGATGGGGCTCGCCGAGTCGCTCCGGCTCGAGGGCCAGCTGGCGGCGGCAGCGGGAGACCGGGCCGGCGCCATCCGCGCCTACCGGGGCTACCTGCGCATGCGGGTGGACCCGGAGCTGTCCCGCATCCCGCAGCGCGACAGCGTCCGTGCCGAGCTGGCGGCGGTCGGGGACCTGGAGGGCAGGCCGTGAGCGGCATTCCGGACCGTCTGGCCGGCGCCCTCGCCGACCGCTACCGCCTCGAGCGCGAGCTCGGGCAGTCGCGGTCAGGCTGGCATCGTACCTGACTCCAACCCGGCAATGAGGTTCAGCATTCCCTCCGACTCCCACGATTGATTTCTCTTCGATTCAGACAACGGCCTGAGCACCCTGGCTTCCTGTAGCTGGATGAGCGCCTCGTAGATCGGTGCCTTAGAACGACCAGTCGCCGCTGCCGCGACCGGCGCGGTGATCACCGGATGGGCAGGCAGCACATCGATGACTGCCCAGGCGGCCGCATCGGTTCTGGGTTCCCCGACTCGCCGCAAGCGCTCCCGCCACTCCGTCTGGAGCTGCTGCACTTCCTCGAGATACCTCTGAGCCAGTGTCGCTGATCGGGCCGCTGCGCCGGCAAATTGCTCGATCCACGCCAGCGCCCCCTCTTCGCTCTGCCGAAATCGGGTCAGCCCCTCGATGTACCGATCCTTTGCCCCGGCAAGGATGACGCTGATCGGCGGCACATACGCTGGGGCAACCCCTCGACGCTTCAGGATCACGTGAATGAGGGCGCGCCCCGTCCGCCCGTTACCATCCGCGAATGGATGGATGGTCTCGAACTGGGCGTGCACCAGCGCCGCCTGCACCAGAGCAGGGAGTTCATCTCTATTGATGGCGGCGCAAAGATCATCGAGAAGATGAGGCACCTCCTCTGGCGGCGGCGGCACAAAGTCCGCACCGCAAGGGTTGTAGTCGTTACCCCCGATCCAGTTCTGCTCGGTCCGGAACCGGCCCGCGATATCCGCGCGCCGGTCGTGCGCCATCAGGCGTCCGTGAATCGCCAGGATGGCGGCCGGTTCGCACTGCTCCGTTCTGGCCGCCTCGGCGATTGCGATTTCCATGGCGTTGACGTTGTCGAGGATCTCGATCGCGGTCTGGCTCCCTTTTCCACCCGCTTCCATCTTCGCCTCGGCACGCGCGAGCTCACGCACCCCCATCTGCATGCCCTCCACCTTGGAGGAGGCGATGGATTCGGTACGCAATAGCAGCCGGGCCAAAGGGCGCAGGGCATTCTTGCCGGGAGCATTCAGGCCTCGAATCGCCGCCTCCGCCTCGGTAATCAGGCCCGCCACATCCCCCGGCAGGTGCAGCTGGAGTCCGCCCAGCAGATCCGGGATGAAGGGCTCGTAGCCGCAGGCCTTCCGGTATTTGGCCGGTGCATCAAGGACGGGATTGCTCTGCCAGATCCTGTGAACTGTATGGCCAGGCATGCGCCTCCCTATCAGCAGTAAACCAAACTTATGGAGCTCCATAGTTTGGTTTACAAGCTAAACCAAACTATGGAATAATCATAGTTTGGTTTATTCAAGATTTCGTCTCATAATACAGCTATTGCAGTATTTTGTTATATAGCGTATATATCATACATGACTAAATCAATTGATGTATCTGCAACCCTGCAGGCGATCCGGGCAAGCCTCAACCTCAGCCAGGAAAAGCTGGCAGAGCGCCTCGGCGTTTCCTTCGCGACTGTCAATCGCTGGGAGGGCGGGCTGACCAAACCGCAGAAGGCCGCACTGACCGCCATTGCTGCACTGGCGCTGGAAGCCGGCATTGACGGAAATGAAAGGGCAGACTCAAGCCAGGCAGCGGCGCAGGTAACACGGCGGCGGGCGAAGGGTCCAACCAGCGCGCCATCCACCAAACCCATGGAGCAGATGCTCTGGGACGCCGCGTGTTCCATCCGGGGAGAAAAGGACGCGGCGAAGTTCAAGGACTACCTGCTTCCCCTCCTCTTCCTCAAGCGGCTGTCGGACGTCTTCGATGACGAGATCGAGCGCCTGGCAGAGGAATATGGCAGTCGGGAGACCGCGCTGGAAATCGCCGAGGAGGATCACGGCCTTCTCCGCTTCTACCTCCCGCGGGAAGCCCGATGGGGCGTCATCAACGGGCGCACGTCGTACGACTGGCCCAGCGACGATCAGGGCCGGAGCACCCGCCCGAAGGACATCGGTGAGCACCTGACCAGGGCGGTGCGGGCGGTGGTCCGCCAGAACCCGTCCCTCTCCGGCGTCATCGATGTGGTGGACTTCGGTGCCGAGCGGAATGGCGAGCGGGACATCAATCCGGCCAAGCTCCGGGAGGTCGTGGAAACCTTCTCCGATCCCCGCTACCGCCTCGGCCTGGCCGACGTGCAGCCCGACTTCCTCGGCCGGGCCTACGAGTACCTCCTCAGGAAATTCGCCGAAGGCTCGGGGCAGAGTGCCGGCGAGTTCTTCACGCCAACCGAGGTCGGCTTCCTGATGGCGCACATCATGCGCCCGAGGCCCGGCGAGGAGTGCCACGACTACGCCTGCGGCTCGGCGGGGCTCCTGGTCAAGCTCCAGCTCGTGGCGCGGGAGCTGGACCCCACCAGCAAAGTGCCGCTCAAGCTCTACGGTCAGGAGCTCACGGCCGAGAGCTACGCGGTGGCCAAGATGAATGCCATCATCCACGACATGACCGTGGAGATGGCCCGGGGCGACACCATGATCAACCCCAAGTTCAAAACCGCCGACAGCCGGATCCGCACCTACGATGTGGTGGTGGCCAATCCGATGTGGAACCAGCCGTTCAACCCGGATCTCCTGGCCGATGACCCCTTCGACCGCTTCACCGGCCAGGGCGGGGTGACCACCGGCAAGGGTGACTGGGCCTGGCGCTGCAGCACACCTGGCCTGCCTCGCCAAGAGCGGGGGCGGGCGGCGGTGGTGCTCGACACCGGCGCGGTGACCCGGGGCTCCGGCTCCAGAAACGAGGACCGGGAGCGGAACATCCGGAAGTGGTTCGTGGACCGCGACCTGATCGACGGCGTGATCCTGCTGCCGGACAACCTGTTCTACAACACCACCGCGGCCGGGGTGATCGTGGTGCTGTCGCGCCGGAAGCCGGCGGCGCGGAAGGGCAAGATCGTCCTGCTGAACGCGTCGAAGCGGGTGCAGAAGGGGCGGCCGAAGAACTTCATTCCCGAGGATGCCATCCGTCCTCTGGCAGCCGCCTACATCAAAGGGGAGGAAGTCGAGGGGGAGATCGCGGTCATTACGCGGGAGCAGGCCGCGAACGAGGATTACAACCTGAGTCCCAGCCGGTGGGTGGGACAATCCAGCACCGCGGAAGTCGGCTCAGTGGGCGCATTGCTCCGAGAGATGGGCAGGCTTGATGCAGATGCCAGCTCTCTCTCCGCCACGATCTCCCAGATGCTGAGCGGAGTGAGCGATGAACCTGCTTGAAGCAGTCCTCCAACAGGGGCGACCGTGGATTCGAGTCGGTGACGCCTACGAGGTCACCAAGGCACCGCGAGGTCTCAACCGCTCGACGTTCACCGAAATCCCGTTTGCCGCCATGGAAGCGATCCCACAGGATGGCTCCTATGCACCCGTCTACACGATGCGGCGACCGGATGCGATTTCGAGCGGCACATACTTCGAAAAGGGTGACATCCTCGTCGCGAAGATCACCCCGTCCTTTGAGAATGGGAAGCAAGCGTTGGCGAGCGAGTTGCCGGGCTCGTTTGCTTACGGAACAACGGAAGTTATTCCCCTGCATGCTCGGCAACCCGGCTATGACCCCAGGCTTCTGTTCTTCTACCTCCTCCATCCGGATGTAAGACACCATGTGGCTGAGCGGATGGAGGGCTCAACCGGAAGGCAGCGGGTTCCGGAAAGTGTCTTGCTCGACCTCCCGATCCCTGATCTCTCACCACATGAGCAAACCGCGTGCGCGAACGTCCTCGAAGCCATCCAAAAGGCCTCGAGCATCCAGACGAAAGCCGCCGCAGTGGCCCAAGACCTCAAGCGGGCTGTGATGCAGGCGCTCTTCAGCCGCGGGCTGCGGGGCGAGGCGCGGAACGACTCGGACATCGGGGCGCTGCCAGCAAGTTGGAAGGTAGCCTCGCTTGGCGAGCACCATTCAGTTGTCTCAGGAGGCACCCCCGCGCGTGGCAATCCGGCCTACTGGGAGGGCGGCTACATCCCTTGGGTCAAGACCTCGGAGGTGGATTACTGCGTTATCGAGGACACGGAGGAGCACATCACAGAGGCCGGCCTTGCTGGATCGGCGGCCAAACTCCTTCCGATCGGGACACTCCTCATGGCCATGTATGGCCAAGGTGTCACTCGAGGAAAGGTGGCGCTACTCGGGGTCCCGGCAGCCTGCAATCAAGCGTGCGCGGCGATTCGGCCAACCGACGGGTCGGTTGAGGGGCGCTATCTCTACCAGTTCCTGGCGTATCGCTACGAAGACATTCGCCAGCTTGCGCACGGTGGTCAGCAGCAGAACTTGAATCTCGACATTGTCCGCGGGATCCCAATCGCGTTCCCGGCCGACGTAAAGGAGCAGATGGAGATTGTGGACATTCTCGAAGCAATCGACCGCAAGATCACACTTCACCGTAGGAAGCGCATCATCCTCGACGACCTCTTCAAGGCGCTGCTTCACAAGCTGATGACCGGCGAGCTCCGGGCCGCCGACCTCGACCTCTCGGCGCTCGAGGCCGCCCCGCTGGCTGAGGCCCCGGCATGAGTCAGCTCACCATCACCGAGGCAGGCTCGGTCCAGTTCCCGATGGTGGCGCATGCCGCCGGCATCGGGTGGACACCGCTTCCGCCGGAGATCGCCCAGCAGAAGCGGGGCGGCGAGGCCGGCATGCTGTTCCGCGACGAGCTCGAGGCGGCGCTGGCCCGGTTCAATGAGTGGATGCCGGCGGAGACGATCCGCCAGGTGATCGAGAAGCTGGAGGCCATCCCCCCGACCATCGAGGGGAACCGCACCATGCTCTCCTGGCTGCGGGGCGAGCGGCAGTGGTACGACGAGGGGGAGCAGCGCGACCGACGGGTGCAGCTCATCGACTTCGAGCGGCCGGGAGAGAATGTCTACCACGTCACCTGGGAGTGGAAGCTCAAGCCGCCGGCCCGCAAAGGAAACCGGGCGGACGTGATGTTCCGGGTCAACGGGGTGCCGGTCTGCATCGTCGAGCACAAGAACCCCAAGGACGGCAGCGCCATCGACCGGGCCGTGACCCAGCTTCGGCGTTACGAGCTGGAGACCCCGGAGCTGATCGGTTCGCCCCAGCTCTTCAACGTCACCCACCTGCTGGACTACTGGTACGGCGTCACCTGGAACGCCAACCGCCGGTACATGGCGCGATGGAAGCAGCAGCGGGAGGAAAGCTACCGCTTCGCGGTCCAGGCCTTCTTCGAGCCGACCGACTTCCTGCGCACCCTGCAGCACTGGATCCTGTTCTACGTGGAGGATGGGGAGACCCGGAAGTCCGTCTTGCGGCAGCATCAGCGCGTCGCCATCGACAAGATCGTCGAGCGCTGCGCGGACCCGGGCAGGAAGCGAGGACTGATCTGGCACACCCAGGGCTCGGGCAAGACCTTCACCCTGCTGACCGCGGCGCGGATGGTCCTGGAAGACAAGGCCAGGTTCAGGAACGGGACCGTGATCCTGGTGGTGGACCGCACCGAGCTCGAGGGCCAGCTCAAGGGCTGGGTCGAGAAGCTGCTGGGGGAGATGCAGCAGCAGGACATCCCGGTGTGGCGCGCCGGCTCCCGCGCCGAGGTGCAGGAGCTGCTCCAGACCGACAAGCGCGGCCTGATCCTCTCGATGATCCACAAGTTCGAGGGGATCGACAAGAACGCCAATACCCGAGACAACATCTACGTCTTCATCGACGAAGCCCACCGCTCGGTGGCCCGGGACCTCGGCAGCTACATGATGGCCGCCGTGCCCAATGCGACCATCCTCGGCTTCACGGGCACGCCGATCGCGCGCACGGCGCAGGGAGAAGGCACCTTCAAGATCTTCGGCGCCGATGACAAGCAGGGGTACCTCGACAAGTACTCGATCCGCGAGTCGATCGAGGACGAGACCACCCTGCCGATCCGGCACACCATGGCGCCGAGCGAGATGACGGTGCCCGCCGAGCGGCTGGACCGTGAGTTCTTCCAGCTCGCCGAGGCCGAAGGGGTAACTGATATCGACGAGCTGAACCGGGTGCTCGACCGGGCGGTCGGCCTGCGCACCTTCCTCACGGCAGACGACCGGATCGCAAAGGTCGCGGCGTTCGTTGCCGAACACTTCCGGGAAAAGGTGCAGCCGCTCGGGCTCAAGGCGTTCCTGGTGGGCGTGAACCGTGAGGCCTGCGCAAAGTACAAGCGCGCCCTGGACGAGCTGTTGCCGCCGAAGTGGTCGGAGGCGGTCTACACCGACAACCCCAACGACATCATCGAGCGCCCGCTGGTGGCCGAGGTGCAGCTCTCGGAGGAGCGCGAGACCGACGTGCGGCGGCTGTTCCGGAAGCCGGGCGAGGATCCGAAGATCCTGATCGTCACGGACAAGCTGCTCACCGGCTACGACGCCCCGGTGCTGTACTGCATGTATCTCGACAAGCCGATGCGGGACCACGTCCTGCTGCAGGCGATCGCTCGGGTGAACCGGCCCTACATCGACGCCAATGGGGTGCAGAAGAAGGTCGGCCTGGTGGTCGATTTCGTGGGTGTCCTCCGGGAGCTCAAGAAGGCTTTGCAGTTCGACAGCTCCGATGTCAGCGGCGTCATCGAGGACCTCGACCTGATGTTCAAGGACCTGCTGGCGAGGCTCGAACGGGCGAAGACCGACTATCTCCAGGCAGAAGCGAAGGGCGGGCTCGACGAGCAGCTTGAGGCGATCGTTTATGGTCGATTTCTCGATCCCGAGGCACGGAAGGCCTTCTTCGAGGCCTACAAGGAGCTTGAATCGCTGTGGGAAATCCTGTCGCCGTCACCGGCATTGCGGGATCACATCACCGCATTCAAGCGACTGGCGCAGTTGTATGCCGCTGTCCGCAATGCCTACACTGATCGAGGCGGCTACGCTGCCGACCTGGCCTACAAGACCGGGCAGCTCGTGAAGGAGAGCGTGATCCAGTACGGGCTGGGGGAGGGGGTGCGGTCGGTCACCTTCGACGTCAAGACCCTGGAGAAGCTCCGGGGAGACCCGGGGTCGGACGAGGGGAAGGTTTTCAATCTCGTTCGCGGACTTGGGGCTGAGATGAATGCGGCGCCGGAGTCCGCCCCGATCCTGCAGTCCCTTCGGGAGCGGGCCGAACGGATCCTCAAGGATCTGGAGAACCGCACGACCACCGGCCTGGCAGCGATGGACGTCATCGAGGCGCTGGCCCGGGAAAAGGAGGCGGCGCTGAAGGCGGAGAAGGACAGCGGCCTCTCGCCGCGTGCATTCGGCGTTTACTGGGCGCTCAAGGACGATCCGGCATTCGGGAAAGCCGGAATCAGCGCCATGGACCTGGCACGCCAGGGGGAGACGGAGCTGGCCCGCTTCCCGAACGCCCGGGTCAATGCGGAGGAACAGCGCCGGCTGCGTGCCGCGCTGTATCGCCCTCTCCTCAGACTCGACAAGGACGAGCGGGGCCGCGTCGTCGATCTCGTCCTCGCGATCCTTCTCGCCGGTGATGCGGATGCCGAAGCGTAGCAACTGTCGAGCCCGGCTCCGCCGAAAGGTTGATCGCTGGTCTAGGCGCCTTCGGGCCAGCCCGCGAATCGTGCGAGTTCAGCGGATGACCCGGAAGTGGGGGTCCTGTTCAACCACCGGTGTGCTCACCCTCGCGGATGATCTCTGTCGTAAATCTGGGGACTTTCAGGATTTTGTGATCCTGCATGAACTCCTGCACTTGCGGGTGCCGAACCACGGCAAGTTGTTCAAGGCGATGATGGCCGTACACCTTCCCGAGTGGAAGAGGTATGATGTGTTAAGGTGAGTCGAGAGTCGCGACTAGGAACGGCCCCGCGGCCTTCCCTGACGTGACGAGAGAGATCAGGCAGGTACCGCGGTGCCGCTCGGGCAAGTATGCCCTGTTCGGCTGGCCGCAGGACGCTTGGGACCGTACCTTGGAGGTTTATACCCCCCACCAGCTCGAGGCACATCTGCCGGCCACCCCCGACCGTCTGACGTCCGCCCTCGCCGACCGCTACCGCCTCGAGCGCGAGCTCGGTCAGGGTGGCATGGCCACCGTCTTCCTCGCCGAAGACCTGCGTCACCACCGCAAGGTGGCGGTGAAGGTCCTCCGCCCCGAGCTCGCCGCCATCCTCGGCGCCGAGCGCTTCTTGCACGAGATCCGCACCACCGCCAACCTGCAGCACCCGCACATCCTCCCGCTCCACGACTCGGGGCAGGTGGAGGCGACGGTGTTCTACGTTATGCCGTTCGTGGACGGCGAGACCCTGCGGGACCGCCTCACGCGCGAGAAGCAGCTGCCGGTGGAGGACGCGGTCCGCATCGCCACCCAGGTGGCGTCGGCGCTCGACTACGCCCATCGCCAGGGCGTGATCCACCGCGACATCAAGCCCGAGAACATCCTGCTCCACGACGGCAGCGCCCTCGTGGCCGACTTCGGCATCGCGCTGGCCGCCTCGAGCACCGGGGGCGGCCGCATGACCGAGACCGGCATGAGCCTCGGCACGCCGCACTACATGTCGCCGGAACAGGCCATGGGGGAGCGGGAGATCACCGCGCGGAGCGACGTCTACGCGCTCGGCGTGATGACCTACGAGATGCTCACGGGCGATCCCCCGTTCACGGGCTCCACCGCGCAGGCCATCGTGGCGCGCGTGATGACGGAGGAACCGCGGGCGATCACCCTGCAGCGGAAGACGGTGCCACCGCACGTGGAGGCGGCGGTGCTCACCGCGCTGGAGAAGCTGCCGGCGGACCGCTTCGCGTCGGCGGCGCAGTTCGCCGAGGCGCTGGCGCGCCCCGGCACCACGACCCACCATCCGCGCGCGGCGCGGGAAGCCGGGGCCCCGCGCGCCCGCCTGGCCGCGGCCCTGCCGTGGGTGCTCTTCCTGGTGGCGGGTGGCGCCGCGGTGTGGGGATGGAGCCGGCGGGCGCCGGTGGTGGACGCCGGTGCGGTCATGACCTCGACCGTCGTCCTGCCTGACTCGGCGCCGCTGGCGTTCGTCGGCAAGGCGCCGCTCGGGATCGGCCGCACGGCGCTGGCGCTCTCGCCCGACGGCCGGACCCTGGCCTACGTGGCGCAGCGGGGCGAGGGCACCCAGCTCTTCCTCCGCCCCATGGATCGCGACAGCGTCATCGCGCTGCCGGGCACCGAGGACGCGTGCTGTCCGTTCTTCTCGCCGGACGGCGCCTGGCTGGCCTTCCATGCCCGCGACCAGCTGAGCAAGGTGCGGATGGGGGTCAGCGGCCCGCCGGTCCCCATCACCCGCGTCAACAGCTTCTTCGCCGCGGACTGGGCCGACGACGGCGGCATCACCCTGAGCGAGCTCCAGGGACGGCGGCTGGTGCGCATCGACCCGGCCACCGGCGCCCGGGAGGACCTGCACCGTGCGATGCGGCTGCACCGCTCGCTGCCGGGCGGGCGCGGCATCCTGGCGGACAGCAACCTCTACCTGCCCGGCGACGCCGCGCCCCGACGCGTGCTGTCCGGGGGCACCGACGTGCGGTACGTGCCGGCCGGGTACCTCACCTACTGGCTGCGCGGCGCGCTCTGGGCCGTGCCCTTCGACCTCGGCACACTCCAGGTGTCCGGGGAGCCGGTGACCGTCCTGCCGCA
The DNA here is from genome assembly GCA_044221825.1 of Gemmatimonadales bacterium. Taxonomy (GTDB): domain Bacteria; phylum Gemmatimonadota; class Gemmatimonadetes; order Gemmatimonadales; family GWC2-71-9; genus JADJOM01. The sequence goes on along the minus strand of JBGAOL010000002.1, from coordinate 13,233 downwards.
CCTGCGGCTCGAGGCCGGCACCCTCGCCGGCCAGTACACCTTCGCGCAGAGCGGGCTCCTGGTCTACGCGGCGGGCGGGACCAATGACCGGAGCCGCCTCGTGGTCCGCGGCCGCGGCGGGCGCGTGGACACGCTGCCGTTCGAGCCGGCCACCTTCGGGTGCCTGGCGATCTCCCCGGACGGACGGTCCCTCGCCACCCGCGTCACCGACCCGGAGACGGGGCTGTGGAACATGTGGGTGTACGACCTGGCCCGCGGCACCCGCGTCCCCCTCACCACCAGCGGTGGCGTGGGCTGCCCCGCCTTCCACCCGGACGGGCGTGTCACCTACCCGTTGCGCGTGGACACCGAGTACCGGCTCATGGCCCAGGGGGTCAGCGGCCGGGAGAATGCCACCGTACTGTTGGTCCTTCGCTCGGCCTTCGTGGGCTCGGGCCTCTACTGGTCACCGGACGGGCGGCACTTCTCCTTGAACGTCATCGGCGACTCCACCGGCCCCGACCTCGTGGTGGTGGACCACGACAGCGGCGACGTGAGCCAGCCCGTGGCCACCTCGCCGGGGCTCGAGTGGGGCGGGACCTTCTCGCCCGACGGCCGGTGGATTGCCTACTCGTCGAGCGAGACGGGGACCGACGAGATCTACGTCCAGCCGTGGCCGCTGACGGGACGGCGCTGGCGCATCTCGCGCAACGGCGGGGAGGAGCCGGTCTGGATCCAGGGCGGGCGGGCGCTGGTGTGGCGTTTCGGGCAGGAGTGGTGGCGCGCCAGCATCGGCGGCACCACCACGCTGGAGGCCGGCGAGCCCGAGCTGCTGGCCCGCGGGGACTGGATCAACGTGGCCGGTTACGAGTACGCCGCCTCGGCCGACGGCGAGCGGCTCTACCTGCTGGCGCCGATGGCGGGTCCGGCGGGCACCACGCAGCTGACGGTGGTCACCAACTGGTTCAGCGTGCTGCGGAGCCTCACGCGGCCGGGCGCAAAGGAGTAGGGCGCGGCGCGCCGCCGCCGCTCACCCCCGCGTCCGCATCGGCAACCAGAGCGCGTCGAGGTACCGCTCCCGGAATCCCGGCTCCGCGCCCAGCTCCACGTGCACCGCCCGCCGCGCCAGCGCCAGTCCGTCGGCTTCACGCCGCCGCGACACCAGCACCTGCCGCGCGCCGAGCCCCGCCGCATTGCCCACCTGCACAAACCGCTCCCGCGGCAGCGCCGGGAACATCCCGATCCGCACCGCGCTCCCCAGGTCCAGGTAGCTCCCGAACGCCCCCGCCACCACCACCCGGTCCACCGCGCGCGCGTCGAGTCCCGCGCGCGCCAGCAGCGTGTCGATGGCGCTCCGGATCGCCGCCTTGGCGAGCGCGATCTCGTGCAGGTCGCGCCGCTGCACCGTGAGGTCGCGGCCATGCCCCGTATCCCGCCCCGGCACCACCACCAGTTCCGGGGCGCCCGCGCCGCGCCGGAGCGCCGGGTGCTCCCCCACCAGCGCCCCGCGCTCCGAGAGGAGCCGCGCCCGCAGCAGCTCCGCCATCAGGTCCACGACGCCCGACCCGCAGATCCCGATGGGCGGGGCGTCGTCCACGCTCCGCCAGTGGAGCTGGTCCCCCGCGATGCGCACCGCCTCCACCGCGCCCGGCGCCGCGCGCATGCCGGTGGAGAGGTGCGCCCCCTCGAACGCCGGTCCCGACGGCGTGGAGCAGGTGAGCAGCACGCCTCGGTGCAGCAGCGACAGCTCGGTGTTGGTGCCGATGTCCACGGCCAGCACGGTGTCCTGCGCCGTGTCGAGCCCGGCGGCGAGCAGCATCGCCACGTGATCGCTCCCGACGAAGCCCGCGATCACGGGCGGAAGCACCACCTCCGCGGCGGCCGGGAGGCCGGTGGCGAGCGGGTCGCCGGTCAGGGTGAGCGGGTCGGTGTGGGCCGGGGCGTACGGGGCCAGCCCGAGCTGGGTCACCGGCAGGGCGAGGAGCAGGTGGTGCATGGCGGTGTTGCCCACCACCACCATCCGGCGGACCTCGCTGAGCGGGACGCCGGCATGCCGCGACAGGGTGCCCGCCAGGCTCGCGATCGCCGCGCGCACCGCCTGTGTCAGGCGCGCTGCCGCGTCGGGGTGCTGGCCGGCGTAGGCCACCCGGCTGATCACGTCCTCGCCCCAGGCCACCTGCGGGTTCGGCGCGGCGTGGCTGGCCACCGCGGCGCCGGTGGCCAGGTCCACGAGGTACGCCGCCACCTTGGTGGTGCCGAGGTCCACGGCCAGGCCGAGGGCGCCGGGCGGGGCAGGAATGGAGCCGTCGGGCACGGCGCCGCCCAGCGCCTCGAGCTGGAGCCGCTGGCTGGTGCGGAGCGAGTCGGGCGGGCAGTGGAGGCGGACGCTGCCCTCGGGCAGGGCCTGGCAGGCCAGCCGGTCGCCGGCGGCGAGCTCGGCGGCGTCGAGCGCCAGGATCTCGAGGTCGGTGACGGGGGAGAGCGCGCCGTGCACCAGCCGCACCCGGCAGCTGGCGCAGGAGCCGGCGCCCCCGCAGGTGGCCGTGAGCGCGATGCCGCCCTCGCGCGCGGCGTCGAGCAGCGTCTGGCCCGGGGCCACGGCGGCGCGCCGGCCGAGCGGCTGGAACTCGACCGTCAGGTGGGGTGCGCCGGGCATGTCAGGCGCGGTGCGAGCAGCGCGGCGACGCCTCGCACCCGTCGCAGGGGGCGCCCCCCGGCGCCAGGCCGCTCCCCGCGCCCACCAGGAACGTGAGCGACTTGCCCGGCACCAGCATCCCGAGCTCGGTGAGCGTGAGCCCGTCGGGCGGCGCGTCCAGCAGGCCCAGCAGCTCGGCCTGGCCCGGCACCACCGGCCAGCCCGGCATCCCCGGGAAGAGCGACGGGCCCATGGCCAGCCCGTGCCCCGCCGCCTCCGCCGCGATGGCCTGCCGCGCCTCGGTGCCGAGCCGCATCAGCACCGTGGATCCGTAGGCGTCGAGGGCCAGCGCCAGCGACGGCCGCCCCATCACGTGCGAGACCACCAGCCGCTCCAGCCCCGGGCCGAGCGTGAGCGCTGCCGCCGCCACCCGGCTGGCGCCGGCCAGGCCCTCCGCCAGCGCCGCGTGCCGGAGCGGGCCGGCCCCGTCCAGCAGCACCCGGCCCGGGTGCACCCCGCGCACCTCCCGCCAGCTCCACGTCACCCCCGGGCTTACCGCCGCCGCCCCGGCCTCGAGCGCCTCCTCGGCGATGGCCGCGAGCGCGGCGTGGCGGGCGCCGAGCCGCGCGGGATCGGCGCCCTGGGCGCGGAGCAGCTCGTCCACGGTGACGATGGGAAGGGCCACGGCCGTCATCTCAGAGTCCCGGGAGCGTGGTGAGTCCCACGGCCACCGCCTCACGCTGCATGAGGGCCAGCATCGCCGCCTCCCGTGCCGGGTCCAGCGCAGGGCGCTGGTACTGCGCCACCAGCTGGTCGGCCCGCTGCCGCGCCCGCTGGAAGGCGTCGAGGCCGCCGGCGTCCTGCCAGCCGCGGTAGGAGGCGCGGTCGATCACCGCGGAGGGCAGGTGCTGCTCCTGCTTGAAGAGGTTCCGCGTCTCCTTGAGCTTGAGGAACTCGCCCGTGAGCCCCACCTGCCGGAACGTCGCCAGCGCCAGCGACTCGCCCCGCGCCTCGATGCCCCGGCCAAAGCGCTGCGCCATCAGGATGGCCTCGGCGTCGAGCACCAGCTTCTCGGCGCTGTGCGTCGCCAGGAAGTCGAGCATGCCGGCGCCGGAGATCATGTGGATCCCGGCCAGCACCCCCGCGAGGGCCGCCATCCCCGTCTCCAGTCCGGCCTGCGCGTCCACCACCTTGGCGTCGCTGCCGCAGAGGTAGCCGTGGGTGGGGAGCCCGAGGTGCTTCCCCACCTGGCAGGTGGCGGCGTTGAGCATCGCCGTCTCGATGGCGCCCATCGGCGCGTTGCCGGTGCGCATGTCGAAGATGGCCGGCGCGCCGCCCCAGACCAGTGGCGCACCCGGCGCCGCGGACTGGTGGATCACCACGCCTGTGAGGCATTCAGCGGTGTGCTGCACCAGCGCGCCCGCCAGCGTCACCGGGGCCGTGGCGCCCGCCAGCGGCACCGACACGATCTCCGCCGGCACGCCCGCGCGCGCCAGCGTGAGCAGCGTGTCGCCGGCGTAGTCGCTCCAGAGCAGCGGCGGCACCGGGCAGACGTCGAACACCGCCCGGGGCCTCGCGCGGAGCGCCTCGGCGCTCCCGGCCTCCGCCTCGAGCAGCGCGATCATCGTGGCGGTGGTGGCCGCCGTGAAGCCGCCGGTCACCACCGGCTTCTCCGAGTACCAGAGCACCAGGAAGAGCCGGTACAGGTCGGCGATGGCCGCCGGCACGTCGCCGCAGACCACGGCAGTGGACTGGGCTGAGTACGCCGCGAGCCCCTCGGCCACCTGCACCAGCCGCACCAGGTCGGTGGCCTGCGAGGGGCGCGGTGCGCGGGTGTCAGGGTCCAGCACGCTGACGCAGGAGGAGCCGGGATCGAAGTGGGAGGCCTCGCCGCCGTACTCGACGGCGGGCGTGCCGTCGCGCCGATGCAGCCGGAAGGTGCGCGGCGCCCTGGCCAGTGCCTGGTGGATGGCGGCCTCGGGGATCCAGGCCACGCCGTCGGTCACCGTGGCGCCCGCCTGCTGGAGCACGACCTGCGCCGCCGGCGACTGCACTCGCACCCCCGTGGCGCCGAGCAGCGCGATCGCCTCCCCCACGATGCGCTCCAGCAGCGCGGGGTCGAGCATGGTGATCGTCGGCTTCATGCGGCGGGCGCGTCCTTCCCGAGCAGGCGGCGCACCAGCGTCACGGCGCGCATGGCATCCTCGCCGTAGCCGTCGGCACCAATGCTGTCGGCCCAGGCCTGGCTCACCGGCGCGCCGCCCACGATCACCCTCACCCGGTCGCGAAGTCCCTCGGCCTTCAGCGCCTCGATCACGAGCTTCTGGCCGGGCATCGTCGTGGTGAGGAGCGCCGACATCCCGAGCACGTCGGGCTGCCGCTCCTTCACCGCCGCCACGAACCGCTCCACGCTCACGTCCACGCCCAGGTCGTGCACCTCGAAGCCGCTGGCGGAGAGCATGGTGTGCACCAGCGTCTTGCCGATCTCGTGGATGTCCCCGCGCACCGTGCCGAGCACCACGGTGCCGAGCCGCTCGCGCTCGGCGCCGCGGCGCGCGAGTTCCGGCTCGAGCACGTTCACCGCCGCCTTCATGGCCTCGCCGCCCAGCACCAGGTCGGGCAGGAACATCTCGCCCGCGCCGAACTGCACCCCCACGTGGTGGATGCCGGGGACGAAGCCCTGGTTGATGGCGTCGAGCGGGGCGATGCCCTGCGCCAGCGCGTCGGTGGCGAGGGCGCGGGCCTGGTCGGCGTCGCCGTCAATCACGGCTTGCCGCATCGCGGCAAACAGCGCGTCGGACATGGGGTCTCTTCGTGGAAGGGCGGGAGGCAGGCAATATTCCCTCATCCCGGAACGCACCGCAAACCCGGGCGCACCACTCCCCTTACACAGACCTGGAACAGACCGATGGGCCGCCTGGACGACCTGCTGGCCGCGGGCCCCGTGCTCGCCGATGGTGCCATGGGCAGCACGCTGATGACGCTCGGCCTCGAGCTCGGCGCCGCCCCCGAACTCTGGAACGTGGACTTCCCCGAGCGCGTGGCGGGTGTGCACGCCGCATACGCCGCCGCCGGCGCGCGCCTCGTCCTCACCAACAGCTTCGGGGCCAGTCGCTGGCGGCTGGACCGCCATGGGCTCACGTCGCGGCATGCGGAGCTGAATCGTGCTGCCGTGGCGGTCGCACGTCGTGGTGCGCCGGAGGCGCTCATCGCGGGGGACATCGGGCCGAGCGGCTTGCTGCTGGCGCCGCTCGGCCCGCTCGGCGCGGAGGAGGCCCGCGCCGGCTTCGCGGAGCAGGCGCAGGGATTGGTGGAGGGCGGCGCGGACCTGATCTGGATCGAGACCATGTCCGACCTGGCCGAAGTGATGGCGGCGGTGGCCGGGGTGCGCGAGGTCTCGGCCGAGATCCCGATCATGGTGACGATGACCTTCGACACCAAGGGCCGGACGATGATGGGCGTACGGCCGGAGCAGGCGGTGCAGGCGCTCGCCCCGCTCGGCGTCGCGGCGCTCGGCGCCAACTGCGGCAACGGCCCGGCCGAGATGCTCGACGTGATCGGGAAGATGGCTGCGACGGGCACCACGCTGCCGCTCATCGCCAAGGCCAACGCCGGGATGCCGACGCTGGTGGACGGCCGCGCCACCTACGACGCCACGCCGGGCGCCATGGCCCAGTACGCGCGCGACGTGCGGGCGCGCGGGGCGCACATCATCGGGGCCTGCTGCGGCAGCACGGCGGGGCACCTGGCGGCGATGGGGAAGGCACTGCTGGAGTGACGGAGGCCGGGACCCTCTCCTAGCGGTCCCTTCCTCCCCCTCCCATCTTTCCTCAGCCCGCGCAACGTCCCCCGCTCCGGTGCCCCCACCGGGATTGCATTGAAAGTCCGATCGCCATGTCGTACATCGAGTGCCCCGGCTGTGGCCGGAACGTGCTGAGCGTCGCCACCCGGTGTCCCACCTGCGGGCGTCCGGCCGACCCCAAGCCGTTCAACTACACCCCGCCCCGGTCCAAGAACTGGGGGATCCCGGTGGCGCTCCTCGTGGGCGTGGTGGGCGTGGCCCTCGCCGTGGTCGTCATCGACCGGGTGCGGCGGAGTCGTGGCGCGCTGTCCCCGGTGGCGGCCACCCCGCCGGAGCGCGTGGAGCAGGCCATCGCCATCGACACGCCCCGTGCGGCACCGGCCGACAGCCTGGTGGACAGCGTGCTGGCGAGCGACACCGTCCGCGACAGCGCGGCGGTGACCCGGCTGGCGGGCCCCGCACCCGTGGCCGTGGCTCCTCCGCCTCCGCCACCCCCGCCGCTTCCGGCCCGCGCGCCCGCGCCGGTGCTCCCGGGTTCCACCGTCACCGCCCCGGCACCGCTCCCGGCCGGCGTGGCCCGCCGCCGGGTCAACACCACGGTCAACATGCGCGCCGACCGGAGCCCGGGTGCCCCGGTGGTGCAGGTGCTCCTCGAAGGGCAGGAGGTGCTCTCCGACTCGCTCTCCCAGGGCTGGTACCGGGTGCTGCTCGACGGCGTGAACGGCTACGTGGACCGCCGCTTCCTCGACGACATCACCGCGCCCTGACCCCCTGCGGCATGGCCGGATTCCGGCCGCCCCCCTCTCCACCGCTCGCGCGTCTCCCATCCGTGCTGCATCTTGGCGGAGGAGGAGCCCCATGTCCCTGACCGACCTGTTCACCACCCGCCTCTTCACCGGGAGCCACCGCGTCCCCGGCCAGAAGCCGCGCGACGACGAGCTCGACCTCTTCGGCCTCACCCACGTGGGCAAGGTCCGCAAGGCCAACCAGGACCACTTCCTCCTCTGCACCGTGCACCCGCAGGTGCTGCTGCACGGCACCAGCCTGCCGGACGTGGAGAGCCTGCCGCTCCGCGGCCAGCGGCTGGCCACCATCATGCTCGTGGCGGACGGCGTGGGGAGCGGCGCCGGCGGCGAGGCCAGCCAGCTCGCCACCGAGACCATCACCAGCTACGTGAGCACCGGCCTCCGCTGCTACCACACGGCCGGGACCGACCAGGAGGCGGAGTTCGAGGAGGCGCTCCGCACCGCCGCCCTCGAGGCGCACGCCGCCGTGCAGGCCAAGGCGCAGGCCGAGGAGGGGCTGCGCATGGCCACGACGCTCACGCTGGCCATCGTCATCTGGCCCTGGGTCTACGTGGTCCAGGTGGGCGACAGCCGCTGCTACCACTTCCTGCGCGGCACCCTCCGCCAGGTGACCCGCGACCAGACCATGGCGCAGGCCCTCGTGGACGAGGGCGCCCTCGCGCCCGACCGCGTGGCCAGCTCCCCGCTCAGCCACGTCCTCGTCAGCTCCATTGGCGGCGAGGAGGCGAAGCCGGTGGTGACCCGCTTCGACATCAAGGACCGGGACGGCGTCGTCGTCCTGTGCAGTGACGGCCTCACCAAGCACGTCTCCGACGCCGAGCTCGCCGAGCACCTCGGCCGCATGACCTCCTCGGAGCAGCTCTGCCGCGACCTGCTGGACCTGGTCCTCGAGCGCGGCGCCAGCGACAACGTCACCATCCTCGCCGGGCGCGCGCCCGCCGCCTGACCGGGCGTGCGCCGTGCTGGCGCCGCCCCCCGCCCGGGCGTAGGTTGGGGCACCCGTGACCACCCCACCCGACCGCCTCGCCGCCGCCCTCGCCGACCGCTATCGCCTCGAGCGCGAGCTCGGCCAGGGCGGCATGGCCACCGTGTACCTGGCGCAGGATCTCCGGCACGACCGCCGGGTGGCGGTCAAGCTGCTGCGCCCCGAGCTGGCCGCCGTCATCGGTGCCGAGCGCTTCCTCGCCGAGATCCGCACCACCGCCAACCTGCAGCACCCGCACATCCTGCCGCTCTTCGACAGCGGCGAGGCCGCGGGCCAGCTCTTCTACGTGATGCCGTACGTCGAGGGCGAGTCCCTCCGCGACCGGCTCACCCGGGAGAAGCAGCTGGGCATCGCCGACGCGGTGCGCATCGCCACGGAGATCGCCGGCGCCCTGGACTATGCCCACCGCCACGGCGTCATCCATCGCGACATCAAGCCCGAGAATATCCTCCTGCACGACGGCCGCGCCCTCGTGGCCGACTTCGGCATCGCGCTCGCCGCCAGCAAGGCGGGCAGCACCCGCATGACCGAGACCGGCATGAGCCTGGGCACGCCCCACTACATGTCCCCGGAGCAGGCCATGGGCGAGCGCGAGATCACCGCGCGCTCCGATGTCTACGCCCTGGGCTGCGTGCTCTACGAGATGCTCACGGGCGAGCCACCCTTCACCGGGCCCACCGCGCAGGCCATCGTGGCCAAGGTGATGACCGCGCGGCCCGAACCCGTCACCACCATCCGGCAGACGGTGCCGCCCGCGGTGGCGGCCGCCGTGCACCAGGCCATCCAGAAGCTTCCCGCGGACCGCTTCACCACCGCGGCGGAGTTCGCGGCCGCGCTGGCGGGGCAGGGCAGCTCCGCATCCCTGCTGCAGGATGCCCCGCCCGTCCCCGCGCGGCGCGCCTGGCTCCTGCCGGCCGCCGTCGCGCTCCTCGGCATCGCGGGGAGTGCCCTCGCCTTCCGGATGGGCCGCGCCCGGAGCGCGGGCCTCGATGCCCCCGTGACCTACGACGCGGCCCTCCCCGACTCCGCGCCCATCAGCTTCAACGCCGTGAGCGTGTCGAGCGCGTACGGGACACCGCTCAGGAACCTGAGCGTGGCGCCGGGGGGCGGCTTTGCCGTCTATGCCGCGCTCCGCGGGGACTCCACCGAGCTCTGGTGGCGGAGCCTGCGCACCGCCGAGGCGCGCCTCCTCCCGGGCACCACCGGCGGCACCGTGCCGCGGGTCTCGCCTGACGAATCGCGCGTGGCGTACCTGGCCGGCGTCCGGGTGATGGTCGTGCCCCTCGCCGGCGGCGAGGCGCGCCACCTCTACGACGTGCAGGGCGCCTCCGGCCTCGCCTGGTCGGGGCGCGACACCGTGCTCGTGCTCTACGACGACGGCACCGCGCTCGCCACCATCGACCTCAACACCCGCGTGGTCACCCCGCGCAGCATCACCCGCTGCCCCCTTGGCGAGTGGCTGCCGGCCTCGCGGCAGTTCGTGTGCGTGTGGAACGGCGCCATGTTCCTGCTCGACCCGGCCACGGGCACCCGCCACGACATCCGCCTGACGTCGGGTGGCGGCGCCGAGCCCAGTGAGCTCCGCGGCACCGCCCCCGGCATCGTGGCGGGGAAGTACCTTGCCTTCCTCTCGCCGGACGGCGACTTCTCGGCCGCGCCCCTCGACGTGGCCACGGGCATCGCGGGCCGTCCGGTGCCCCTCCTCTCCGGCATCCGTCGCGAACCCATCGGCGCGGGGCAGTACGACATCGCCAGCGACGGCCGCCTGGTCTTCGCCCCCGGTGTCGATGCCAGCGTCGGCCGGCTGGCCCGGCTCCGCCCCGGCGGCACTCCCGACCTCCTCCCGGTCCCGGCCGGGGCCTTCCAGCGCTTCGACCTGAGTCCCGATGGCCGCTGGCTCGCCGCCGTGGTGCCCGGGCCCAGCCACCAGGAGCTCCGTCTCTACGACCTGCGCGACGGCCAGATGATCGCCTGGTGGACGGCCGAGTACATCCGCCACCCCATCTGGACCCCCGCCGGCGACGCCCTCCTCTTCGCGGTGCGCGACGCCGGGCGCTGGTCCATCCTCCGCGGCCTGCCGAACAGCGGGCACGCACCCGACACGCTCTACGCCTCGAGCGATGCCGGCGCCTACCTCGACCCGGTGGACTTCCGGGATCCGAGTGCCGTGATCCTGCAGAACTGGGAAACGGCGGCCATCGCGTGGGTGCGCCCCGGCCCGCGCTGGGCCGCCCCCACGCCGCTCATCGCAACGGACGCGCGCTTCGGGTCGCTGGCGCCCGGCGGGAGGCTCCTGGCCTACCAGACGGTCGACGGGAGTCACGTGATGGTGACCACCTTTCCGGCGCCCGGAAAGCGCTGGCAGGTGGCTCCCGAGGGCGTGGAGCCGGCGTGGCTCTCGGCCACCGAGGTGCTCTACCGCGCGGGCGTGGCCTGGTACGTGGTGCGGGTCGATCCCGTGACCGGGGAGCCCGCCGGCGCCCCCCGGTTCTTTGCGCGCGACCCGCGCTTCTCCGACACCAGCGGCTGGTCCCAGCGCGTCACGCGCGACGGGTGGCTGCTCTACCTGCAGAGTCCCGAGGAGACCAGCGCCTCCTACCTCCGCGTCGTCCCGGGCTGGGCGGCGCGCATGCGCGCCGCCGTGGACTCCGCCAACTAGCCCGCCCCCGGACGCACGACGGGCGGGGCCTACGCGGCCGCGCCCTGCCGCCCGAGCTTCCCCGTCACGAACCGCGCGATGGCCGTGAGCGAGCCGAGGTTGGCCTCGGTGATCTCCTCGTCGGCCAGCTCCACGCCGTACGTGTCCGTGATCCACGCGATGAGTTCCATGATGCCCATCGAGTCGATCACCCCGCGCGCCAGCAGCCGGTCGTCCGGCTGCAGCACCAGGTCGGGGCGCATGTAGAGGAAGTTCTCCTGCAGGAACTGGGCGACGGCGCCCTGGATCTGGGACTCGGTGGTGGTCGGCATCGGGACTTGGCTCAGCGGGTGACGGGAACGGGATCGAGCAGCACCACGTCGGCGCCCCCGGGCGGCAGCGGACGCACCGCGTCCGCGCCCGCCACGAAGGCCTGGTGCCACAGCTGGGTGGACAGGATGGCCACGAGGGCCTGGTTCTCACGGGTGCCGCTCGCCTGGCCGGCGGCGCAGCGCCGCACCAGCCCGGCCACCGCCGCCGGCGCAAACCAGCCGGTGGCCAGCAGCGCCGCCGGCGACAGCAGCTCCCGCACGTACCCGGGCGCCTCCGCGCCGAAGAACGCCGGCGCGTCGGGCGCGCGATAGGGCTGCTTGGGACGCGCCGTCACGCTCGCCGGCAGCCGCGACGCGGCCCAGCGGCGCAGGATGTCCTTCTCGTGCAGGCCGCGGAGCCGTGAGCGCACCGGCAGCCGCGCGGCAAACTCGAACAGCCGGTGGTCCAGGAACGGGTACCGGCCCTCGACGCCGTGCGCCATGCTCATCCGGTCGCCCTGCGCGCTCAGCAGGTAGGGATCGAGCAGCGTCCGCATCTCGAGGTACGCGGCCTGGTTGTCCGGCGCCCACGCGCCGAACTCCGCCGGCAGCCCGGCGCGGAGCTCCGCCAGCGGGTCGTGCCCCGCCAGCTGCGCCCTGAGCTCCGCGCTGTAGAAGTCCCGGATCCGCCCTGTGAGCAGGAACCGCGGCAGGTGCGAGAAGAGCGGGTCCGCCGGCGATCCCGCGTCGAGGAAGAACCGCCGCCAGAACTCGCCCGTGGCGGCGCCACCCCGCAGGTACGGGTACAGCCGGTCGAAGAGTCGGGGCCGCACGGCGGAGTGAGGCTGGCGGAGGCAGAAGCGGCGCACCGCCGCCTCCTTGAAGAGGTCGTAGCCCAGGAAGAGCTCGTCCGACCCCTCGCCCGTCAGCACCACGGTGATCCCCTGCTCGCGCACCCGGCGCGCCAGCAGGTACATCGGCACCGGCGCCGTGCGGGTGAGCGGCACCTCGGCGTGCCGCACCACCTCGGGGAATGCCCCCGCGATGGCCCCCGGCCCCATGTGCTCCACCACGTGCCGGCTCCCCACCGCCCTCGCCACTTCCTGCTGGAAGCGGCTCTCGTCGAGCGCGGGATCGGCGAAGGTGATCGAGAAGGTGCGCAGCTGGTGCGGTGACTGCGCGGCCGCCAGCCGGCAGGTGATGCTCGAGTCGAGCCCGCCGCTCAGGTAGGCGCCCACCGGCACGTCCGCCCGGAGCCGGAACGCCACGCTGGAGGTGAGCAGGTCGTCGAGCGCCGCCACCGCCTCCGCCGGCTCCATGCGCGCCGAGGGATAGTCCAGCCGGTACCATGGCCGGACCTGGAGCCGTCCCGCGCGCCAGAGCGCGCAGTGGCCCGGCGGCAGCTGCCGCACGCCGGCAAACACCGTCCGCGGCGCCCGCGGCGCCCAGAAGGTGAACACCTGGTCCAGCCCCACCGGGTCCGGCGCCGCCGCCACCTCGCCACTCGCGAAGATCGCCTTGGCCTCCGACCCGAAGACCAGGTCATCTCCCGGCTCGGCGTAGTAGAGCGGGCGCACCCCGAAGCGGTCCCGCGCCAGGAAGAGCGTCTCCTCGGCGCGGTCCCACAGCGCAAAGGCAAACTGCCCGTTCAGCCGCTCCAGCATCCCCGGGCCCCACGCCTGCCAGGCGCGGAGCAGCACCTCGGTGTCGCTCGTGGTATGGAAGGCGTGGCCCAGCGCCTGGAGCTCGGCGCGCAGCTCGCGGTAGTTGTAGACCTCGCCGTTGTACACCAGCACCGGGCCACCGGCGTCCTCCATCGGCTGGGCGCCGCCGGCCCGGTCGATGATGCTGAGCCGCACGTGGGCCAGGCCCACCTGCGCCGCGCTGTAGAAGCCGTAGCCGTCGGGCCCGCGATGCCGGATCGCGGCCGCCATCCGCCCCAGGGTGGAGAGGTCCACCCCCCGGGGGTCGGCGCGGACGATCCCGGCAATGCCGCACATCAGGCCGTGGGCTCCGTCACCCGGCCAAGGGGCACGTCGTCGATCAGCTGGGAGTGCAGGTGCAGGTACCGCGTGGT
>JBGAOL010000333.1:0-4635 GCA_044221825.1 Gemmatimonadales bacterium | reverse complement strand
GGTGACGCGGGTCCAGGTGGCCACCTGGGCGCCGTGGCGCATGGCGTCGCGCGCGGTGGCGAGGGTGAGGCGCGCGTCGTCGCACTGGGCGTCCCAGTAGCGGACGCCGCCCACGAGGCCCCGTTCCCGGACCAGTGGCTCGCCCGCCAGCAGCCGCCGCTTGCCGAGCAACTGATGCCACCGCACATTGCGGAAGGCGGCCAGCAGGTCGTAGAGTGTCACCCCGGCCCAGAGTTTCCAGAGCGGGACGCGGTCGCCCTGGTGGACGGGGAAGGTGAAGGGGAGCGGGCGCACCAGGTGCGGGGCGATGCCCAGCAGCACCTCGCGCTCCTTGAGGGCCTCGAAGACCAGGCGCAGCCCTCCCTCTTCCAGGTAGCGCAGGCCGCCGTGCACCAGGCGGCTGGAGCGGCTGCTGGTGCCGCTCGCCAGGTCGCGCTGTTCCACCAGCACCACCCGGAGGCCGCGCATCGCGGCGTCCCGGGCGATCCCCGCCCCCGTGATCCCGCCGCCGATGACCAGCACGTCGGCGGGTGTGCCGGCCAGCTGTTCCACCGAGGAGCGATGCCAGACCTCACCCGTCCTGCCCCCCCGCCCGGCCCGATCTACCTGCCCCGGCCGAGCACGTGGCTGCTGTGGCATGACTACCTCGTCCGGCCGGGGATGACGGTCCTGGACCTCGCCTGCGGCGAGGGCCGGCATGCGCTCAAGGCGGCGCAGTGGGGTGCCACGGTTGTTGCAGTTGACAAGGACGATACCAAGCTCGAGACGGGCCGTGAGGCGGCGAGCCGCCTCGGCGTGGTCGACTTCACGGCGGATCCGGCGGGCGCCTGGCGTTTCCGGCGCGCACCCGATGTCGTCCTCGTGTTCAACTATCTTGACCGCGCGCGCATCCCTGACATCCAGCGACTGGTGGGCACGCGCGGCCTGCTCATGATGGAGACCTACCTCGAGTGGCAGCAGGCGCTGGGCTGGGGCCCGTCCTCGGCCGAGCACCTGCAGCCAGGAACTGGCCAGCTCAGCGCGCCTGGAAACCTTGCATGGCCGCGAGATTGATTCCGGCGGAGCCGGTCGAGAACAACAAGGTCCGGGCGGTGGCCTCCGCATCGTGGCAAACGCAATAGCGCAGCTCTTGTAAGCTAAATGCGCGCGCGGCCCCGCCTTCACCAAGATGAGCGGCGGCCCGCGCCCTTGGCACAGTGTCATATACCTTCCCGTCCCGTCGTCGTCTCCGGCCTCCGCACCCCCTTTGCCAGGAGTGGTACCGTCTTCCGCGACGTCTCCGCGGTGGACCTGGCGCGGCGCGCCACCCAGGAACTGCTCGAGCGCACCGCGCTCGACGGCAATGTGGTGGACGAGGTGGCCTTCGGGCAGGTGGTCACCTCGGTGCTGGCGCCCAACGTGGCGCGCGAGGTGAGCCTGCTGCCGCAGCTCCCGAAGACCGTCCCCGCCTACTCGCTCAACCGCGCCTGCGCCTCCGCCGGCCAGGCGGTGAGCTACGCCGCCGACCAGATCACGCTCGGCCACGCCGACGTGGTGCTGGCGGGCGGCGTCGAGTCGCTCTCCGACATCCCGATCCTCCACTCGAAGCGCATGGCGCAGATCCTGGTGGAGGCCAGCAAGGCCAAGTCGCTTGGCCAGCGGCTGGCGGCGTTCGGGAAGGTGCGGCCCAAGGACCTGATCCCCGTCTCGCCGGCCATCGCGGAGCCGTCCACCGGCGAGTCGATGGGGCAGTCGGCGGAGAAGATGGCCAAGGAGAACGGCATCAGCCGAGAGGCGCAGGACCGGCTGGCGCTCACCAGTCACCAGCGCGCGGCGGCGGCCGCGACCAGGCGGGCGGTTCGCCATGGAAATCGCGCCGTGGTTCGGCGGGCGCGGCATGGACGACGTGATCACCACCGACAACCTGATCCGCGCCGACACCTCGCTCGAGGCGCTGGCGCAGCTCCGGCCGGTGTTCGACAAGCCGGCTACGGCACCGTGACCGCCGGCAACAGCTCGGGCCTCACCGACGGCGCCGCGGTGGTGCTGATGATGGAGGAGGCCGAGGCACGGGCGCTGGGCTACCGGCCGCTGGTGGCGGTGAAGAGCTACGCCGTGGCGGCGGTGGACCCGGGCTGGCAGCTGCTCATGGGCCCGGCGTACGCGGTGCCGAAGGCGCTGGACCGCGCCGGCATCACCTGGAAGGAGCTGGGCCTGGTGGAGATCCATGAGGCCTTTGCCTCCCAGGTGCTCTCCAACGCGCAGGCCTGGGGCTCGAAGGCGTGGGCGGAGAAGCTGGGCCGGAGCGCCCCGGTGGGCGAGGTGGACTGGGAGAAGACCAACGTCCACGGTGGCTCCATTGCCATCGGGCACCCGTTCGGCGCCACCGGCGCCCGCATCGTCACGACGCTCGCCAACGAGATGGCGGCGCGCGACGTCCAGTTCGGCCTCATCTCCATCTGCGCGCAGGGCGGGATGGGCTTTGCGATGGTCCTGGAGCATCCTTGAAGGCGACCGCCATCGCCAGCACGCTGCACGGCGCCGCCGTGCTGACGATCTGCCCGGCGCACCGGTGAACACGCTGAGCGCGCAGGTGCGCACCGAGTTCGAAGCGCTCTTCGGCAAGCTCCGGGACGACCCGGCGGTCAAGGCCGTGGTCCTCATCTCCGGCAAGGCGGAGAACTTCATCGCCGGCGCGGACATCGAGGAGTTCACAGGGCTCACCACGCAGGAGCAGTTCACCGCGCGCTCTCCCGCGACGGCCAGGCGATGATCCAGCGGGTGGACGACTACCCCAAGCCGGTCATCGCCGCCATCAACGGCGCCTGCCTGGGCGGAGGGCTCGAACTGGTGCTGGCCTGCGACTGGCGCATCGCCACCGACAGCCCGAAGACGCAGCTCGGGCTGCCGAGGTGCAGATCGGCCTCCTGCCCGGCGCCGGCGGCTGCCAGCGCCTGCCGAGGCTCATCGGCCTCTCGGCGTCGCTGCCGATGATCATGGCGGCCAAGATGGAGACCGGGCTCAAGGCGTTCAAGCTCGGCCTCGTGGACGAGCTGGTGCCGAAGGCCATCCTGCTCGACACCGCGCTCAAGGCGGCGGAGCGGATCGTCAGGCAGGGAGTTCCGCTCCGGGCAGCCAGGGGCGGCGTGATGGGCGCGGTCTTCGACCGCTCCTTCCCCGGCCGCCGCGTGGTGTACTCCAAGGCGCGGAAGGACACGCTCAAGAAGACCCACGGCAACTACCCGGCGCCGCTCGCGGCGCTCGAGGCGGTGCAGGCGGGGCTCGAGCAGGGGATCCAGAAGGGCTTCGAGGTGGAGTCGCGGCTCTTCGGCGAGCTGGCCGTCACTGACGTCTCGAAGAAGCTCATCGAGCTGGCGGTCACCGACGTTCTTTGCCACCAACGCGCTCAAGAAGGACGACGGCCTCCCGCCGGGCGTCACGGCGAAGCCGAAGCCGGTGGCGCGGCTCGGTGTCATCGGCTCGGGGTTCATGGGCGCAGGGATCGCCGGGACGGCAGTGACCACGGCGGGCGTGGACGTGCGGCTCAAGGACACCGAGCTGCCGCGGGTGGGGAAGGGGCTCAAGGCGGCGACGGACATCCTCAGCGGCCGTCTCAAGCGGCGCCGCATTACCCGGCCCGAGTTCCAGCGGCTCACAGCCCTCCTTTCCGGCACCACCGACTATGCCGGCTTCCAGCGCACCGACCTCGTAATCGAGGCGGTGTTCGAGGAGCTGTCGCTCAAGCGCAAGGTGCTGGCGGACACCGAGGCGGCCACGCCGCCCGAGTCCATCTTTGCCACCAACACCTCGACCATCCCCATCAGCGACATCGCGGCAGAGGCGCGCCGGCCGGGCCAGGTGCTCGGCATGCACTTCTTCTCGCCCGTGGACCGGATGCCGCTGCTCGAGGTGATCCCCACGGATGCCACCGCGCCCGAGGTGATCGCCACGGCGGTGAACTTCGGCCGCAAGCTCGGCAAGACCGTCATCGTGGTGAAGGACCGGCCCGGCTTCTGGGTGAACCGGATCCTGCTGCCCTACATGAACGAGGCCGGCTACATCCTGGGCGAGGGCGTGCCCATGGACCTCATCGACAAGCTGATGGTGAAGTTCGGCTTCCCCGTGGGGCCGATCACGCTGCTCGATGAAGTGGGCCTCGACGTGGGCGCCAAGGCGGCCAAGGTGATGCACGAGCAGTTCGGCGAGCGCCTTGCCCCCTCGCCGCTCCTCCCCAAGGTGCTCGGCGACGGCCGCCTGGGCCGCAAGAACGGCAAGGGCTTCTACCACTACCACGACGGCGAGAAGACCGGCCCCGACGAAACCATCTACGACCTGCTCGGCGTGCGCCCCGCGGCGCCGGCCACCACGGCCATCATCGAGCAGCGGCTGGTGTACTCCATGCTCAACGAGGCCGCCATGGCCTTCGGCGAGGGCGTGGTGCGCAATGCCCGCGACGGCGACATCGGCGCCATCTTCGGCATCGGCTACCCGCCGTTCCGCGGCGGCCCGCTCCGCTACCTCGACGACCTCGGCGCGGCCAAGGTGGTGGAGGTGCTGCGACAGCTGGAGCGCTCCTGCGGGATGCGCTTTGCGCCCTGCCAGACCCTGGTGGACATGGCGGCGCGGGGTGGCCGGTTCTACGAGAAGTAGCCGGGG
>JBGAOL010000332.1:0-4861 GCA_044221825.1 Gemmatimonadales bacterium | reverse complement strand
GCCTCTTCCTCTATCCGGTGGACACGCTGCCCGAGCTGGTGCCCGCCCTGGTGCAGCAGGGCGACACGGTGACGGGCGAGACCATCGAGTATCCGGGCGACGAGGACCGTTTCCAGCTGGTGCGCCCCACCGCACCGGGCGCGCTCACCGTCTTCTTCGCGCCGCCGGCCACCGGGCGTCCTTCCACCTACGTGGTCCTCACCACCGACCCCCAAGGCATCGCCTGCTCGGCTGGCCAGCCCACGCCTTGCTCCACGGGGCGGATCTTCGCGCCGGCCGACACGCTCCCCGTCACCGTGACGGGCGACGGCCGGAACCGCACCGCCTACAGTCTCTACTCCTACCCGACCGACCTCAGCGTCGAGGCCGGCGCCACCGCGCTCCCCATCGGGGGCTCGGTGAGCGGCACCTTCGAGGTCCCGGGCGACATCGACACCTACGCCCTCGACTACATCGCCGGCACCCAGCTCGAGCTCCGCTTCGCGAGCGACGTCGCCGCGCGCGCCTGGATCACGGACTCCCTCGGCACCAACTTCTACGTGGCCGCCGACTTCGGCCGGCCGTCGCTCCGCTTCGACCTGCCGAAGAGCGGCCGCTACCAGGTGCGCGCCGGGAAGATCTTCACCGGACTCACCGACGTGGGCCCCTTCACCCTCGAGCTCGACACCGTGCCGAGCCTGCCCGAGGCGGCGGCGCCGGTGCTGGTGCCGGATGCCCCGGCCAGCACCGAGGCCATCGATTTCCTGGGCGACCTGGACCAGTTCACGGTGACGGCCGCACCTGGGACGGAATTCCAGGTGCTCACCGACTTCCAGACCAGCTTCGGGTTCCCCCAGCTGCAGGTCTTTGTGCCCGGTGACTCGCAGCCCTTCAAGGTGGGCGACGTGCACGGCAGCGGCCGCTGGCTGATGCCGGCCGGCGGGACGGCGGCCATCCGCATGGCCGAGCCGCGCACGCAGAGCGTGAGTGCGCCGGACGGGACCTACTTCGGGCTGGTGGGCTACACGGTGCAGGTGCGCGCCATCCACCGCGCGCCGGAGGTGGGCTCGGCGGTGGTGACGGTGCAGGACACCCTGCGGGACGGCATCGACTTCTTTGGCGACGTGGACGAGTACAGCGTGACGCTGGCGCAGGGCCAGCAGTTCCGGCTGGCGCTCACCCTGAGCGCCCCGTGGGGCGCCACCCAGGGCACGGCGGAACTGCTCGACCCGACGGGCACCACCGTCCTGGCCACCGTCCAGGCCGTCCCGCCGACGGGGACGCATCTCTCGCCGCAGGTGACCATTCCGGCGGCGGGCACTTACCGCATCCGGATCCAGAGTGTCACGGACGTGGACGGGCAGGGGCCGTATGTGATGACGTTCGAACCGTAGGGGGGCCAGGCGCCGGCCCCGTCGGCTCCCGCCTGACGCATCGGGGGCCGTCACGCCCTAGGCTGGCGCCTTGCCCTGAACGGCGGTAACTCTGAAGCTGCCCTGCGCGCATGGACGCCCGCCGGACACTCCCCCCATGCCCCGGACGCCCCCGTGCCCCTGGCCGAGCTCGAGACCACCCTCCAGACGGTGAAGGACTGGGCGCGCGCCCACCAGGTGGCGGTGGCGCCGGGGATGGTGGAGCTGTCGGACACCCTCCCGCAGGTGACCATCCGCGGCTTCGAGCCGGGGGACGTGGAGCTGTTCCTGCTGCTGGCCGACCAGCTGGCCCCCAAGGTCCTGGCGGTGGACGCCCCGCCCTTCGACGAGGGCGACCTGGAGCTGGCCCGCGCCTTCACGGGCCGCATCAACGACATCGAGGAGCGCGCCGTCTTCAACCGCCGCGTCGCCGAGGCCCGGGCCCACGTGGGGCAGGTGCACACGGTGACGGTGGTGGCGCTCACGCCGGCGCTCGAGCGGGCGCTGGTCTACCGGGCCGTGGCGGCGTGGGCGGAGGAGCTGTTCGGGATCATGCGGAGCGTGGCGGCGGGCGATGAAGAGGGCGAGGAAGGGGAGGGCGGGTTCGGCGACATGCCGCCGACCCATTGAAGCGCAACCAGCACCGGTCCCGGTGCATCTTCAGTGCAGGGGAGGGGCCGCGTGGCCTCTCCCCTGCGCATTTCCGCGCGCTCCCTCACCCCGCTCCGCTTGACGCCCTCCCCTCGTGCGCCTAGCTTGCGCTCCACTAACTAGGTAAGGGGAGAGCATGGCCCGCCAGCCCACCGACCTCATTCACGGCACCCTCGACGTCCTGGTGCTCAAGATCCTCTCCTGGCGCCCCGCGCACGGGTACACCATCGCCAAGGAGATCGAGCGGCGGAGCGAGGGCGTGCTCGCCCCCGAGGATGCGGCGCTCTACAAGGCGCTCCACCGCCTCGAGGCCGCGGGGGCCATCGCGGCCGAGTGGGGCGTGTCGGAGAACAACCGGCGCGCGCGCTACTACTCCCTGACGCCCACGGGCCGGAAGGAGCTCAAGGCCGAGCTCACCACCTGGCGCGCCTATGCCGCCGCCGTCAACGGCGTGCTCGAGCCGGCCTGAGGAGGCGCCATGAGCCCCACCGGACCCCGTCGCGCCTTCCGCCTCCCGTGGCGGAAGCCCGAGGAGATCGACGCCGAGCTGGACGAGGAGCTGGCCTTCCACCTCGAGGAGCGGACGCGGGAACTCGTGGCCCGCGGCATGGAGCCGGCGGCCGCCCGGGACGAGGCCCGCCGCCGCTTCGGCGACCTCGACGGCGCCCGCACCGCCATCCGCGCCATGGACCGGACCTCCGCCCGCAGCGCCCGCCGTCGCGACTGGTGGGCCGGCTGGCTCCAGGACCTCCGCTTTGCGCTCCGCCAGCTGGCGCGCACGCCCGGCTTCACCTTCATCGCCATCCTCACCATTGGCCTCGGTGTCGGCGCCAACACCGTCATCTTCAGCGCCGTCCACCGCCTGCTGCTCAACCCGCTCCCCTTCCCGGGCGGCGACCGCCTCGTGGCCCTCATGGAGTCGAGCCAGAAGACGGGCACCATGATCGCGCCCTTCGCCGACGTGCTGGACCAGTGGCAGCGCGACGCGCGCTCCTTCGAGGGCATCGAGCGCTTCAGCGAGCGCGAGGTGGCCGTGGGCGACCCCGGCGCCGAGCCCGAACGCCTCGCCGCCGCGCTCATCACGCCCACGCTGCCGCAGTTCCTCGGTATCACGCTCCCCCTCGGCCGAGGCTTCAGCGCCGACGAAGCCGTGGCCAACGGCCCCCGTGTGGTGATCTTGGGCCACGGCCTCTGGCAGCGCCGCTTCGGCGGCCGGTCCGACGTGCTGGGCCAGTCGCTCGTCATCGAGGGTGAGCCCCACGTGGTGGTGGGCGTCATGCCGCGCGACCTGAGCCTCCCCTTCATGCAGGCCGGCCCCGCGCGCCAGGTGTGGCTCCCGCTGCCACCCGCCGCCGAGGGCGAGCGCCCCCAGGCCATGGCCCGCCTCCGTCCCGGCGTCACCCCAGAGGCTGCCAGCGTGGAGCTGGCGCGCATCGAGGACGCCATGGGCAGCGCCACGCGCCGGCCCATCGACTTCCGCGGCAAGGCGCTCCGGCCGCAGGCGTTCATGCCGGATGCGCTGCACGACGGGCTCCTCATCCTCTTCGGCGTGGTGGGCCTGGTGCTGCTCATTGCCTGCGCCAACGTGGCCAACCTCCTCCTGGCCCGCGCCGCCACCCGCACCCACGAGTTCGCGGTGCGCACCGCGCTCGGCGCCGGCCGCCAGCGCCTGGTCCGCCAGCTCCTCACCGAGAGCACCCTCCTGGCCCTCCTGGGCGGCGCCCTCGGCGTGGCGCTCGCGTGGCAGGGCCTCGACCTCCTCCGCGGCATGCGCCCCGCCATGCTGAGCCCGCTCGACGACGTGCGGCTCTCCCCAGTGGCGCTGGGCTGGAGCCTCGGGCTGACACTCCTCACCGGCCTCGTCTTCGGCCTGGCCCCTGCGCTCTTTGCCACCGACCGCCAGCTCGCCGACCCGCTCCGCCTCTCCGCCGGCAGCACGCGACGCGGTGCGGCGCGGGTGCGCGCGGCCCTGGTGACGGGCGAGGTGGCCCTGTCCGTTGCCCTGCTGGTGGGCGCCGGTCTCCTGGTGCGCACCCTCGCGGAACTGCAGCGGATCGACCTGGGCTTCAACCCGTCCGGCATCACCGCCGTCACCCTGGCACTGCCACAGGCCCCGCCGCCGCCAGGCGGCACGCCCTCGCCACTCGACCCGCTGCTCGAGAACCTCAAGCAGCGCGTGCAGGCGCTCCCCGGCGTCACGGACGCGGCCTACGCCTCGGGCCTGCCGCCGCAGGGGGGCATTGCCATGGGCGTGCTGCAGGTGGAGGGCACGCCGCTCGACGCCGACGCCGCCCCGCGCGCCCTGGGCTTCACCAGCGTGGACCCGGACTTCTTCCGTGCCATGGGGCTCCCGCTCCTGGCGGGGCGCACCGTGTCCCGGGACGCCCGGCTTCCCGAGATGGTCATCAACGCATCGATGGCCGAGCGCTACTGGCCGGGCGCGGACCCGGTGGGACGGCGATTCCGGATTGGGGACGGAGGGAACTGGATCACCGTGGCCGGCGTGGTGCCCGACGTGCGCCTGCCGGTCCGCGGCAACCGCCTCGACGCGCTCCAGGTCTACTCGGTGCGGAGCGGCTCGGCGGAAGACTTTGGCCAGGTGATCCTGGTGCTCCGCACCGCCCCCGGCGCCAACGTGTCCCCCCAGGTGCGCCAGCTCGTGGCGCAGGCCGGCGGCGGCATCGCGCTCCGGCGCATCGAGCCGATGGCGGCCCGGATGGAGCAGGTGCTGGCGGAGCCCCGGTTCACCATGCGCCTCTTCGCGGGCTTCGCGCTCCTGGCGCTGGTGCTGGCCAGCATCGGCCTCTACGGGGTGGTGA
>JBGAOL010000331.1:0-4870 GCA_044221825.1 Gemmatimonadales bacterium | reverse complement strand
GGTGAAGGCGGCGAGCAAGACGGCCGGCGGGGAGATCGCAGTCCGGCGCTTCGCCCGCTTCAAGGTCGGCGAGTAATGCGCCGGCCCTACGCCCGGGCGCTGCTCAAGCTCTCCGGCGAGGCGCTGGCCGGCGAGAAGGGCTACGGCCTCGACTACAAGGTGGTGGGCGCCTTCGCCGAGGAACTGCTCACGGTGCACAGCCGGGGCGTGCAGCTGTCGGTGGTGGTGGGCGGCGGGAACATCCTCCGCGGCACCAGCGCCAGCCAGCAGGGCCTCGACCGGGTGTCGGCCGACTACGTGGGGATGCTGGCCACGGTCATCAACGCCCTCGCCGTCCAGGACATCCTGGAGGGCAAGGGCGTCCAGACCCGGGTCATGACCGCCATCCGGATGGAGTCGCTCGCCGAGCCGTACATCCGGCGCCGGGCGCTGCGGCACATGGAAAAGGGGAGGCTGGTTATCTTTGCGGGTGGCACGGGGAACCCGTACTTCTCGACCGACACGGCGGCGGTGCTGCGCGCCCTGGAGATCGAGGCCGAGGTGATCCTCAAGGGCACCAACGTGGACGGCATCTACACCGCCGACCCGCGCAAGGTGGCCGACGCCCGGCTCATTCCCGAGCTGACCTTCCAGGATGCCCTGGTGAATGGGTATGAAGTGATGGACCGGAGCGCCTTCGGCCTCTGCCAGACCAACAAGCTGCCGATCACGGTGTTCAACATGAACGTCGCGGGGAACCTCGACCGGGTGCTCCGCGGGGAACCGGTGGGGACCATCGTCCAATGAGCACGATTCCCGAGCTGCTGAAGCACGCCAAGGACCAGATGGGCAAGGCGGTGGAGAGCACCAAGCGGGAGTTCTCCGGCATCCGCACGGGCAAGGCCACCACGTCGCTCCTGGACACGGTCCGGGTGGAGGCGTACGGCCAGCACCTGCCGCTCAACCAGGTGGGCCTGGTGGCGGCCCCGGAGGCGCGGTCGCTGACCGTGCAGCCGTTCGACAAGGGGCTGGCCCACGCCATCGAGAAGGCCATCCGCGACAGCGACCTGGGCCTCAACCCGGCCAACCAGGGCGGCCTGATCCGGGTGCCGATCCCGGCGCTCACCGAGGAGCGGCGCAAGGACCTGGTGAAGGTCATCCACAAGCTGGGCGAGGAGGGCCGGGTGGCCGTCCGGCACGCCCGCGGCGACGCGCACGGCAAGCTCAAGAAGCTCGAGAAGATCGCCGAGGACGACCGCACCCGGGGCGAGAAGGACCTCCAGAAGGTCACCGACGACCACATCAAGCAGATCGACCAGCTGATCGCCGCCAAAGAGGCGGAGATCATGGAAGTCTGAGCGGATGAGCGACGAGCTGTTGCGGCAGGTGCAGCGGCACGGCTCGCCGCGGCCCGTCCACATCGCGGTCATCATGGACGGCAACGGCCGCTGGGCGCGCGGGCGCGCGCTCCCGCGGCCGTTCGGCCACAAGGCGGGGATGAGCGCCGTGCGGGAGGCGGTCGAGGGCGCCCTCGCCGCCGAGGTGGAGGTGCTCACGCTCTTCGCCTTCAGCCAGGAGAACTGGCAGCGGCCCGCCGAGGAGATCGGCGCGCTGATGGAGCTGCTGCAGGAGTACATCCTCAAGGAAATGGCGGAGCTGGTGGAGCAGGGCGTCCGGGTGCGGTTCCTCGGCGACCTGGACCGGCTGGCGCCGTCCTCGCGCGAGGCGGTGGACCGCCTGATGAAGGCCACCGAGACCGGCAACAAGCTGGCGCTCAACATCTGCATTTCCTACGGCGCCCGGGCCGAGCTCACGCGCGCCGCCCGGCTGCTGGCCGAGGAAGTGGCGGCCGGCCGGATGCACCCGTCGGAGGTGGACGAGGATGCCATCGCCCGGCGGCTCTACACGGCGCAGTTCCCCGACCCGGACCTCCTGATCCGCACCTCCGGGGAGCTGCGCATCTCCAACTTCCTGCTCTGGCAGCTGGCCTACGCCGAGCTCTACGTCACGCCCGTGCTCTGGCCCGACTTCACCCGGAAGCACCTCTGGGAGGCCATCCTCGAGTACCAGCGGCGCGACCGGCGGTTCGGCAAGGTGACGGTCTAGCGGGCCCCGCGCCCGCGCCCTCCCCCGCATGGCGTCCAATCTCACCCAGCGCGTCGGCTTTGCCGTGGTCGCGATCCCGCTCGCGCTCGGCGTGGTGTGGCTCGGGGGGTGGCCGCTCGTGGCCGTGGTGGGCGCCGCGGCGGTGCTCGGGGCGCGCGAGCTGCTGGTGTTTGCGCGGAAGCAGGGAATCGAGCCGCTCGAGCGGACGGCGCTCGCGAGCGCGGCGGTGGTGCCGGTGCTCGCCTACCTGGCGCTCACCAGCCTTCCCGCGCTCGTGAGCTGGGGCTGGATCCTGGCCGGGCTCTGGATGGTGGGCGTGCTCACCGTGGCGCTGGTGCGCCGGCTGCCGACGGAGCGGCCGCTCACCGTCACGGCGGTCACCGTGCTTGCGGTGACCTACCCCGCGGCCCTGGCCACTTTCCTGGTGAGCATCCGGCACCTGCGCTTCGAGATGCAGTCGTGGGCGGGCGCGTGGCTGGTGTTCTTCCCGCTCGTCATCACCTGGGTGTGCGACACCGCGGCCATGTTCGGCGGGAAGGCCATCGGCGGGAAGAAGCTGTGGCCCGCGATCAGCCCGGGCAAGACCTGGTCCGGGAGCCTCGCCGGCGTGGCGGGCGCCATCGTCACGGTGCCGCTCCTCAACGCGCTGGTGATGGAGCGCTTCGGGATTGCGCTGCCGCTGGCGCAGGGCGTGGTGTTCGGGCTGGTGCTCGGCATCATCGGGCAGGTGGGGGACCTCGCGGAGTCGCTGCTCAAGCGCGAGGTGGGGATGAAGGACTCGTCCTCCCTGATCCCGGGGCATGGCGGGGTCCTCGACCGGTTCGACTCGCTCTACTTCGTGCTGCCGGTCTCGGCGGCGCTGTACCGGCTGTTCGGGGTCCTGTGACGCGGGGCGTCGCGATCCTCGGCTCCACCGGCTCCATCGGGAAGAGCGCGCTGGCCGTGCTGGGGCGGCAGCGGGAGCGCTTCCGGGTGGTGGCGCTCACGGCGCAGGCCAACCGGGCGGCGCTCGAGCGGCAGTCGGCCGAGTGGGCGCCGCGCCTGGCGGGGCTCACCTGCGAGCGCGGCCCGGAACTCCTGGTGGAGGCGGCGACGCACCCGGACGCTCACATCGTGGTGAACGCGGTGGTTGGTGCCGCGGGCCTCGATGCCACGCTGGCGGCCCTCCGCGCCGGCAAGCGCGTGGCGCTCGCCAACAAGGAGACGCTGGTGATGGCCGGCGACCTGGTCCGCGCCGCCGCCGAGGCGGGCGGCGGGGAGCTGGTGCCGGTGGACTCGGAGCACTCGGCGGTGCTGCAATGCCTGGCGGGGAGCCCGGCCACGCTCGGGCGGCTCATCCTCACGGCGTCGGGCGGGCCGTTCCGGACGTGGGAGGCGGGGCGCATCGCCACGGCGACGCTGGCGGAGGCGCTCAAGCATCCCACCTGGTCCATGGGCAGCAAGGTGACGGTGGACAGCGCCACGCTCGCCAACAAGGCGCTGGAGCTCATCGAGGCGCACCACCTGTTCCGGCTGGGATACGACCGGCTCGAGGCCGTGGTGCACCCGCAGAGCATCATCCACGCCTTCGTGGAGTTCTGCGACGGGAGCGTCATCGCGCAGCTCGGCTTCCCCACCATGGAGCTGCCGATCCTGTACGCGCTGACCCACCCGGAGCGGCTGCCGGACGTGGGGGTGCGGCGGTTCGACCCGGTGGCGGCGGGGCCGCTCACCTTCGAGCCGGTCCGGGGCGACGTGTTCCGCGCGTTCGGGGCGGGCGTCGCGGCGGGGCGCGCGGGCGGGACGGCCCCGGCCGTCTTCAACGCCGCGAACGAGGTGGCCGTGGCGGCCTTCCTGGCGGGGCAGGTGCCCTTCGGGCGGATCGCCGAGGCCATCGAGCGGGTGCTGGACGACCACCGGCACGAGCCGGTGCGGGACCTCGAAACCGTACGCGCGGCCGACCAGTGGGCGCGGGGCCGCGCGCGTGAGGTGTTGCAGTGAACGTCCTGTTCATCATCGGCGTGCTGGTCGTGGTCCTGGGCGTGCTCATCTTCGTGCACGAGCTGGGGCACTTCATGGCGGCCAAGTGGGCCGGCATCCGGGTGCACCGCTTTGCCCTCGGCATGGGCAACCCCATCCCCTGGCTCACCACCACGCGCGGCAATACCGAGTACAGCATCTGCTGGCTCCCGCTCGGCGGCTACGTGAAGATGGCCAGCCGCGAGGAGGAGGCCACCAGTTCCGCCCTCGAGGGCGCGGGCCCGCCGGCCGGCGCGGAGCCGGTGCGCCCCGACGAGTGGTACGAGGCCAAGCCGGTCTGGAAGCGGGTGATCGTGATCCTGGCCGGGGTCACGATGAACATCCTGTTTGCCTGGTTCCTCTACTCCACCCTGGCGTACCGGAACGGGGAGCCGATCGATCCCGAGACCCGGATCGGCGAGGTCTTCACCGACAGCCTGCCGCCGGGCGCCGAGGCATTCGCCTCGCTGCAGCCGGGCGACACGGTGGTGGCCATCAACGGCCGCCCGGTGGACTCGTGGACCACGATCTTCGACGAGATCCTCGCCGCCTCCGGCGACAGCCTCGCCATCACGGTGGCGGGCGGGCGCACGGTGACGGCACCGATCCACGCCGCCTCGCTCAAGGAGCGGAACCAGGTCCGGATGATGATCCAGCCCTGGGACCGCGCGGTGGTGGAGTACGTGGAGAAGGGGCGCCCGGGGGAGCAGGCCGGCCTGCAGGTGGGCGACACCATCATTTCGGCGGGCGCCAGCGAGGTCACGAGCGTCCAGGGCCTCATCCGCCG
>JBGAOL010000330.1:0-4916 GCA_044221825.1 Gemmatimonadales bacterium | reverse complement strand
CTCGGACGGTACGCCAGGCTCACCCCCGCATCCTCGTGCAGCGTGGCCAGCGCGCCCTGCGCGCGGTCGATGTCACCTTCCTCGACGGCGTGGAAGATGGCGCCGAGGGTCGTCGCACACTGGTCGAGGGACACGCGAGGTGCGCTGCCGTGGCCGGAGCCGTACCGCCGGCCCGGGCCGTCCACGCGCGGCGCACCAATGCTGGAGCGCAGGGCTCCGACATTGAACAGGGACATCATGTGCTCCGTGGAGGGGTGATTGCCTGATGGGACGCTGGCCTCCCCCGGGTCCGGCCGGCCGGCCGCGTGGGGAGGACGGGCGAGAAGTTGGCGTGCGGGGATGAAGGGGATGTGAAGCCAGCGGGAAGTTTGGGCGCCCCGGTGCGGTCCTACAGCTCGGCCACCCGCTTGGCGATCCCTGCCGCCGTCTCATCCGCCACGAACCGGCTCCCGAATTCGGCGTTGATGGCCGCGAGCCGCGGCGCCTCCCCCGCCGTGTGCGCCACGAACGCCACCATCGGCACCCCCGCCTCGGTGAGCTCCGGCGTCTCGTCCTCGAGCATCGGCACCACCAGCAGCTGCCGCGTCTCGTGCACGGCGTAGAACGCGCCGAACTCGGGGAACGCCTTGAACGGGGTGCCGGCAGCAACGAACGCAACAGGGCGGGGCATGCACGGGCTCCGGATGAATGACCAGGGAAGTCTAGCGCCCCCAGCCCCGCTACGGGTGTCACGCCATCGCTTGCGCCATCACCCGGAGCCCGTGCGCCGCCCGGGCGCCCGCCGGGTCGGGCAATTGCCGGCACCCCGGCCCGCCGGTGCACCCCGGGCAGCGCTCCCGGTACCGCGGCGAGTGCAGCGCTCCGTCCTCGAGATGCGCGTGCACCAGCCCCGCCAGCGCGTCGAGGAACGCCGGCCGGTCGTTGAGCGCCGGCGCCCGCACGAAGCCCTGGAGCCCCAGCCGGTGCGCCAGCCCGCCGTACTCGAGGTCCAGCTCCGACAGCGTCTCGATGTGGTCGTTCACGAAGGCGATCGGGATCGCCAGCACGTTGTGCCGCTTCCCGTGCGCCAGCCGCCGGATGGTATGCTCCGTGCTGGGCCCGAGCCACCGCACCGGCCCCACCTCCGACTGGTAGCAGAGGAGCGACGGGTTGGGGAGCGCCAGTGCATCGAGCACCGCGTGCACCGTGGCGCCCATCTCCTGCGGGTAGCTGTCCCCGCGCTCGATCACCGAGAGCGGCAGCGAGTGCGCGCTGAACATGAGCAGCACGTCGTCGCGCACCTCGGCCGGGTACCGGCTGAGCCCGTCCCGCACCGCGTCCGCCATGGCACCGATGTAGCCGGGATGCGTGGGCCAGCGGTCGATGATGCTCCAGCGAAACCGCCCCTCGAGGCCGAGCCGCGCCTGGGTGCGCCAGAGATCGTTGAGCGAGGAACCGGTGGTGGTGCAGGAGTACTGCGGGTACTGCGAGAAGGCCACCGCGCGCGTGATGCCGTCGGCCGCCATCTGTGCCAGCGCCATCGCGGCGTTGGGGCGGGCGTAGCGGAAGGCCACGTAGAAGCGGTGCGGCGCCGTCTCCGGGGAGAGGCGGTCGAGCCGCTCGCACATCCCCTCGCCCTGGAGCCGCGTCCACCGGAGGATCGGCGAGCCGCCGCCGATGGCCTCATACAGCTTCCGGATCTTCGGCGCCCGCCGCTTCGCAATGAAGGGACCGAGGTAATCCTGCAGCGGGAGCCGCAGCAGCTCGCGGTCGGCGAAGAGCTCGAGCAGGAAGTCCTCGACCTCCTCGAGGTTCGACGGGCCGCCCATGTTGAGCATCACGATGCCGGTGCCCCCGGCGTGGCAGCGAGGCGGGGCGGACGCTCGGCGGTGCGGCATGGCGGGGCTCGTATGGCTGGGGAATGGCGGCCCCGGGAGCGGGCACCGCGCGACAGAATCTCGCGCCCGCCCGCCGCCCGCGACATTCGGGAGACTCCGCGCCCCGCCCTCCGTAGTTCCCCGCAGGCGGATGGCCGACGCACCTCTGGCAATTGCCTGCCCCAGCCTTCATCTTCCCTTCATGCCCGCCGACACCAGCCGCCTCGCCACCGCCCTCGCCGACCGCTACCGCATCGAGCGCCAGCTCGGCGCGGGCGGCATGGCCACCGTCTACCTCGCCATCGACCTCAAGCACGACCGCGAGGTGGCGCTCAAGGTGCTCCGCCCCGAGCTCGGCGCCGTCCTCGGCGACGAACGCTTCCTGGCGGAGATCAAGATCACCGCCAAGCTGGACCACCCGCACATCCTCACGCTCATCGACTCGGGCGTGGCGGAGGGCTACCTCTACTACGTGCTGCCGCTGGTGCGGGGCGAGTCGCTCCGCGACAAGCTGAACCGCGACAAGCAGCTCGGCGTCGAGGAGGCGGTGACCCTCACCAAGCAGGTGGCCGGCGCCCTCGACTACGCCCACCGCCACGGCGTGGTGCACCGCGACATCAAGCCGGAGAACATCCTGATCCAGGAGGGCGAGGCGATGCTCACCGACTTCGGCATCGCGCTCGCGGTGAGTGAAGCCGGCGGGGACCGCCTCACCGAGACCGGCCTCTCGCTCGGCACCCCGCAGTACATGAGCCCCGAGCAGGCCACCGGCGACCGCCTCCTCTCCGCACGGAGCGACGTCTACAGTCTCGGCGCCGTCCTCTACGAGATGCTGGCCGGCGAGCCGCCCGTCACCGGCCCCACCTCGCAGGCCATGATCGCCAAGCTGATGACGGAGAAGCCGGTCTCGCTCCGCGTGGTCCGCCCCTCGACGCCCGAGGCCATCGACCTCGCCGTC
The DNA here is from genome assembly GCA_044221825.1 of Gemmatimonadales bacterium. Lineage (GTDB taxonomy): Bacteria > Gemmatimonadota > Gemmatimonadetes > Gemmatimonadales > GWC2-71-9 > JADJOM01. The sequence continues at coordinate 2,102 of JBGAOL010000330.1, read as the reverse complement.
CAGAAGGCCCTCGACAAGACCCCGGCCGACCGCTTCGCCTCCGCCGGCGACTTTGCCCGCGCCCTGGACCTCCGCACCGTCACCGCGGCGCAGCCCGCCGCCGCGTCGGCGCGGGGCGGCGCCGGGAAGCTGGTGGCCGGCGTGGCCGTGGTGGCGCTCGCGGCCGTCGGCGTCCTCTTCGCCACCGGCAAGCTCGGCGGCGCCAGCGAGCGCGGCGGTCCCTACGTCCTCAAGGACCGCACCCAGCTCACCTACACCGGCCAGGTCTTCTCCTCGGCCATCACGCCGGACGGGAAGCAGCTGGCCTACATCACCCGCCAGTGCACCGGCACCGGCTGCACCTACAGCGTGGAGATCCAGGACGTGGGCGGCACCGCCACCCACCGGGTCCTCGAGGGCGCCACCTCATCCTACGGCCTCGAGTGGAGCCCCGACCGGCGCAACCTGATCTTCTACGGCACCTACAAGAACCGCTTCGGCGCCTACCTCGTCTCCGCCCTCGGCGAGGCGCCGCGCTTCCTCACGCCCACCTCGGCCACGTTCTGGGCCGGCGGCGATTCGTTGATCGTCTCCCCCTCCACCGCGGGCGACTCGGTGTACTGGCTCAAGGTCATGAGCCTGGCCGGCGCCGTGGGCGACAGCATCGCCGTCCGCGACCCCGACTTCGGCGAGGGGACGAGCATCGGCGCGGTGGGCGTGATGCCGAACGGCCGCTGGATCGTGGCCAACGTGCTCAAGCGCGGGCGCGGCCTCTGGCGGGCCATCGACCGCCAGGGCACCGTCGCCAGCGAGGTGCTCAACTCCTGCACCTGCGGCGGCCGCATGAGCGACAACGGCCTCTGGCTGGCGCGCTCGGGCGCGGGCTTCGAGTCCATCATCCGCATTGGCATCGACTCCGCCACCGGGAAGCTGTCCCAGCGCCAGGACACGCTCCTCTCCGGGCTCTTCCACACCTTCAGCGTCACCGCTGATGGCGGCACCCTGGTCTACGACGACGGCACCAGCGATTCCCAGCTCTGGGCCACCGAGCTCGGGGGCGCCCTCGCCGGCAAGTTCCCCGACGACCGCCGCCTGGCGCGCGGCTCCACCCGCATGGGCGCGGACCTCTCCCCCGACGGCGCGCGCCTCCTGGTGGGCCGCCAGACGCCGGTGGCCGGGGGCGGTGTCGAGCTCCGCTACACCGTGATGCCCTTCGCCGGCGGCGCCGAGGCGCCCGTGAACATTCCCACCACGGCGCGCGGGGCGCGGTGGTTCGACTCGGTGACGGTGGGCTACGGGCTCCAGACGGCGACGGGCGTCCGCATCGGGCTCGTGGACGTACGGACCGGGAAGCCCTCGGCCGGCGTGGAGCTGGCGGACTCCCTGCTCCGCGCCGTGGTGCCGGTGCCGCAGGGCTGGGCCTGGGTCCCGGCCGCGCGCGACCGGGTCGTCGTGGAGCAGGGCGGCACCCGCCGCGAGTCCCCGAAGCCGGCGTGGTTCAGCTTTTTCTACGACCTCGACGTGGACCGGACGGGCACCCGCCTCCTCGCCGTGGGGTGGAATGCCGGCAGCCTCGACACGCTCGGCATCGCCGTGGCCCCGGTGGCGGGCGGTGAGTGGACGCTCTGGCGAAAGGACTTCGCGGAAGACGGCACCGCCCGCTTCCTCGACGACGGCGCCATCGTCTTCTACCGGCGGCCCACGCAGGAGACGGTCGCCCTCGAGCACCTGCCGGAGCCCGGCGTGGCGCACCAGGTGGGCACCATCCCGCGCGTGGTGGCCGACCTCTCCGTCTCCGGGAACCTCGGCCGCGTCGCCATCGTGGAACGCACCCCCCACGGCGATGCCTGGATGAGCCACATCGCGCGGCAATAGCCCGGGGGGTTGCGCGATCGGGGCTCGCGCCTTAGACTGCCGCTCGCTTCACCGGGAGTCGCGTCCCAGAGGTCTCCGGTTCCGTGTCAGGCGCCATGCGCCGGCGGGCCGGCGTGGCTGGGTATCCTGTCATGAGCCCACGGGACGCGACTCTTTGCTTTTCAGGCACTCGACGCCCGCACGTGCGGGCAGGGACTCGATCATGACCGCCAGCTCGAATACGCTGTTCACCCCCACCCGCGCCTTCC
>JBGAOL010000329.1:0-4920 GCA_044221825.1 Gemmatimonadales bacterium | reverse complement strand
GGTGGCGGCCTCGCTGGTGGCGGCGGCGGGGAGCGCGCTGGCCTGGCGGTCGGCCCGCGCGGATGCCTCGGCCCGCGCGCTCGAGGTGAGCGCCCTCCGCGACACGCTGCACGCCCGCGAGCTCCGGCTGGCGGAGCGCGAGGCCACGCTCAACGCCATCCTGGAGCCTACCGTCAGCCTCACGCGCCTGACGGTAGACGGCACCGACAAGCCCGTGGTGCAGCTCTTCTGGAACCACCGCTCCAACGTGAGCCTGGTGCACATCTTCAACCTGCGGCCCGCCGCGGACCGCCGGGTGTACCAGCTCTGGTTCATCCCCAAGGGTGGGGCGCCGATCCCGTCGATCACCTTCAACACCGAACCGAGCGGGCACGGCATGGTGGAACGGGTCCCGGTCCCGGCCGGCGTGGAGCTGGTGGCGGCGGCGGTGACCGACGAGCCGGCGGGCGGGTCCCCTCAGCCGACGACGACCCCGCTCGTGGTTGGGAGCTTTGCCCCGGTGAAGTCGTGAGGGGAGCCGGCGTCCTCCTGCTGCTCACCCTCGCCGCCACCCCGGCGGGCGCCCAGCTCCCCGCCGATGTCGGGCGGGAACGGCAGGCGTACGAGGCGTGGCTCACCACGGCCGCGCTCTCGCCGTATGCCGCCGTGGCGCTCCAGAGCATCGGCGCGGGACTGGTGCTGGGTCCGGCCACCGGCGATGTCCCGCTCGCCGGGCTGGCGCGCGCGGAGCTGCGCGAGTCGCGGGGCGCGGTGACGCTGCTCCGCGCGGGGCGCGAGGTGGCGGTGCCGCGAGGCCGGCCAGTGCCGCTCGACAGCACCCGCCGCCTCATCGTGAACGGCGAGCCGGGACGCACCGTGGCCGTTGTGTACGGCCCCATCCGCCCTGCGCCTGCGCCGAGCTGGTTCGATTATGACCCATCGCTCGTCCTCACGGTGGAGCTCGAGCCGCCGGAGCGGCGGGGCCGGTTCCGGATCCTGGGACCCGACGGCTTGGAGACCGAGGCGGTGGAAGCGGGCTTCGTGGCGGTGCGGGCGGGCGGAAGCGCCGGCCGGCTCCGCGCCTACCGGGTGGGCGCCGAGGACGATGAGGAAGCGGAGCTGCTGATCTTCTTCCGCGACGCCACCAACCGGCACGGCAGCTACCCGGCCGGGAGGTTCGTGGAGCTGATCCCGCTCGGCGGCCGCCGCTACCGGCTGGACTTCAACCGCGCGCGGAACCCCTTCTGCGCCTACAGCACCGTCTTCCCCTGCCCCGCGCCGTGGCCCGGCAACCAGCTGGCGGCGGCGCTCGCCGCCGGGGAGAAATACGCCGGCGGCGGGCTCGAACTCGAGTGAGGCACTGATGCTGGCTCTCCTGGCCCTGCTCGCGGTCCAGCCGCCCTCGCCGGTGGGGGAGTGGCGGGCGGTGCTCGACCAGGCGGGCGGCCCGCTCGCCTTTCGGCTGGTGGTCACGCAGGAGGCGGGCGGCTACCGCGGCCGGCTCTGCAACGGCCCCGCCTGCGAGCCGGCCCAGCGCCTGACACTCACCGGCGACTCGCTGCACCTCGACCTCCGCGACTTCGCGGCCAGCATCACGGCGCGCCTGCAGGGTGATTCGCTGGTGGGCACCTACCAGAACGTGGGGCGGCGCGGCCCGCGGGTGGTGCCGTTCCGCGCGGCGCGGGGACGCTTCGCCACGGTGCACGCGCCGGCGGGGCTCGCGGGGCGGTGGGACGCGTGGTTCCAGGGCACCGTGGAGGCCACCCCGCGCGTGCTCGAGTTCCGCGACGGCCCGCAGGGCCTCGAGGGCACCGTCATCTCCAACGCCGGCGACTACGGCCTCTTCTGGGGCCGCACCCTGGGCGACAGCGTGGAGCTGGCGCACTTCGACGGCAGCAACGTGTACCGCCTCACCGCCCGCCTCGTGGGCGACACCCTCCGCGGCACCTTCCACGCCGGCCTCCGCGCCCGCACCGAGTTCACCGCCACCCGGAGCTCGGGCCGCCGCCACCTCACCCCGCCGGACGAGGTGACGCAGGTGGACACCACGGTCCCCTTCTCCTTCCGCTTCCCCGACGCCGACGGGCGTGTGCTGGCGCTCGCCGACGCGCGCTTCCGCGGCAAGGTGGTGCTGGTGGACCTATTCGGGACCTGGTGCCCCGCCTGCCACGACGCGGCGCCGGTGCTGGGCCGCTTCTGGCGCACGTATCACGGCCGGGGACTCGAGGTGGTGGGCATCGCCTTCGAGGTGACCGGCGACCCGGCCCAGGACGGCGAGATGGTGCGGCGCTTCCAGCAGAAGTTCGACGTGCCCTACCCGCTGCTCCTCGGCGGCGCCAGCGAGACGGACGTGGTGGCGGGCCTCTTCCCCCAGCTGCAGGGCTTCACGGCCTTCCCGACGACGGTCTTCGTGGGGCGGGATGGAAAAGTGCGGCGGGTGCACGCCGGCTTCTACGGGCCGGCCACCGGCGCCCAGCACACCGCGCTCGTGGCCGATTTCCAGCGGGAGATCGAGGCCCTCCTCGCCGAGGCGGCGCCCTAGGGCGCCGCCTTGACCACCAGGGTCGGGAGGGTGGCCTCGCGGTCCACCTTGAGCCCGATCCACTCCCCCTTGATGGCGTGCCCCGGCACGCCGCAGAGCATCCAGTACCACCCGGCCTGGTCGGCCGGGAACGTGGTCACGTCGCGCTGGCCGGGGCGCATGCCGGCCAGGACGGCGCGCGTCATGGCGTTCTCGAGCGCGGGGCGGCCGCCCTCGAGAGGCAGCTTCTCCCGCTCCGCCATCACCACCAGGCTGTGGTTCTGGGTGCTGTCGCGGTGGGTCCAGGTCCAGCGCACCGTCCAGTTGAGGGGCACCACCAGCTGGACGTCTCCATGATGATGCCCGTTCAGCGTGGCGATGCCGTCGGGGCCGCCGGGCTCCACGTCGAACGCCAGCGCGACGGTCTTCGCGGCCGTGTCGACGGTGATCCACTCCGGCAGCTGCGCCGCCAGCGGGAGTTTCCCAGCCACGAGCGCGGCAGCAACGAGCACGGCGGAACGACGCATACGGTCCTCAGGTGGTGGCGTTTTCGATACCGGCACCGTAATCTACCCGACCCTTTCTCCACCCGATACGCCTCCAGGAGCCGCCGATGGCCGGTCTGCTCGACCGCGAACGCACCGTTGCGAAGCCCGGCTTCAACCGCTGGCTGGTCCCTCCGCCCGCCCTCGCGGTGCACCTCTCCATCGGCATGGCGTACGGGTTCAGCGTGTTCTGGCTGCCGCTCAGCAAGGCCGTCGGCGTGAGCCAGCCGGTGCCCTGCCCCGAGGACATGAGCGTCTTCGGCCAGCTGGTCACCACCACGTGCGACTGGAAGATCAGCATGCTGGGGTGGATGTACACGCTGTTCTTCGTCTTCCTCGGCAGCTCGGCCGCCATCTTCGGCGGCTGGCTGGAGCGGGTGGGGCCGCGGAAGGCGGGCGTGGTGGCGGCCTTCTGCTGGGGCGGCGGCTTCTTCATCTCCGCGCTGGGCCTCAAGTACCACCAGCTCTGGCTCATGTGGCTCGGCAGTGGTGTCATCGGCGGCTGTGGCCTCGGGCTTGGCTACATCTCGCCGGTGTCCACGCTCATCAAGTGGTTCCCCGACCGCCGCGGCATGGCCACGGGCATGGCCATCATGGGCTTCGGCGGCGGCGCCATGATCGGCTCGCCGCTGGCCGACCTGCTGATGAAGAAGTTCGCGACGGCCACCTCGGTGGGCGCGTTCGAGACCTTCCTGGTGCTCGGCTGCCTCTACTTCACCGCCATCCTGCTCGGCGCCTTCGGCTACCGGGTGCCGCCGCCCGACTGGAAGCCGGCCGGCTGGACGCCCAAGGCCTCGGCGAGCACCATGGTGACGCGCGGCCACGTGCACGTGCGGACGGCGCCCAAGACGCCCCAGTTCTGGCTGCTGTGGGCAGTGCTCTGCCTCAACGTGAGCGCCGGCATCGGCGTCATCGGCATGGCGTCGCCGATGATCCAGGAGGTGTTCGGCGGGAACCTCATCGGCCGCGCGGGGGTGGCGCTGGCGGATCTCACCACCGACGAGAAGGCGCAGGTGGCCACCATCGGTGCCGCGTTCGCGGCCCTCCTCAGCTTCTTCAACATCATGGGACGCTTCTTCTGGGCCTCGGCCTCGGACTGGCTGGGGCGGAAGCGGACCTATGCCGTGTTCTTCCTCCTCGGCATCCTGCTCTACGCCTCGGTGCCGCACGCCGGGACCGGCGGAAGCAAGACGCTCTTCGTGGTGATCTTCTGCGTGATCATCACCATGTACGGCGGTGGCTTCGCCACGATTCCCGCCTACCTGGCGGACATGTTCGGCACCCAGTTCGTGGGGGCCATCCACGGGCGGCTGCTCACCGCCTGGTCCACGGCGGGGGTGCTCGGGCCGGTGCTCATCAACTACCTGCGGGAGTACCAGCTGGGCCACGGGGTGCCGGCGGCGCAGGCCTACAACACCACGATGTACGTGCTGGCGGGCCTGCTCGCGGCCGGCTTCGCGGCCAACCTGCTGGTCCGGCCGGTGGCCGAACAGTACTTCATGAACGAGGGGGAGCTGGCGGCGCTCCGCGGCGCCAAGTAACCCCGACGGGAGGCGTTACCCATGACGACGGACCGGGACGAGCCGGGCCCCACGCTCTTCAGCTGGGTGCAGGTGGTGGCGGGCTGGCTGCTGGTGGGGGGCCCGCTGGTGTGGGGGATCGTGATGACCTTCAAGAAGGCCGCGCCGCTCTTCAAGTGACCGGTGCCCAACGTTGCAGGGCTTGACTCTCCGGCGGACTGCCGGATATTGGAGCGGACTTCATCAAATCCACATCCGAACCGGCCCGCGCCAGCGGGCCTGCCCCACGGCCAGGGGGCTATCCGATGTCCGGCGCCAATTCGGGGCGCCGTTCCAGTGGCAGCACCCTTTCTCA
>JBGAOL010000328.1:0-4930 GCA_044221825.1 Gemmatimonadales bacterium | reverse complement strand
GGCCGCTGCAGCAGGCGCTCGAGCTTCGCGTCGTAGGCCTGGCGATAGGGCTTCATCTGGTGCGCCAGGAAGGCCTCGACCGACGGCTCCGCCCAGCGCTCGTACAGCGTGAACTGGTGCGGATCGGCACTGTCCTGGTGCAGGTAGCACGCCACGAACGCCTCCTCCCGCGCCATGGCGGCGATGATCTCCTCCACCGCCGCCCGCCATTCGGTCACGCACTCCGGCTTCACGAACAGCCGCACATAGAAGACCAGGTCCTGGGGAGGCATGACGGTCACCGTGTCGGAGGACAGATGGGGTTGACTTGATGTGGAGTGCCACGGACTGCACGGGGGTGGTGAGCATGGCCCCCGCCGAGAAGGCCCTCTCACCCGCGTCGGAGCGACCGCAGGGGACGAAGCTCAGGACCCGCCACGCCACACCCCGGCGTCCTCCGCGCTACAGCGCCTCCCCCAGGTCCGTCGCCACCGGCTTGAGCCCCACCACCAGCAGCAGCCCCGCCAGCGGCAGCACCGCCACGTTCCCCACCGCCGTGAAGCCGAGCGCCCCCGCCAGCCCGCCCGTCAGGAAGGCGCCCAGCAGCAGGCTGTGCACCCCCAGCCGCTCCCGGTTGGCGCGCACCGTCTCCGGCAGGTCCGCCCGGTTCACGTACACCAGCCGCCCGAGCTCGAGCCCCACGTCCGTGATGAGCCCCGTCACGTGCGTGGTCCGGATCTCCGCGCTCGAGATCTTGGTGATCACCGCGTTCTGCAGCCCCATCAGGTAGCAGAGCAGCAGCACCGTCATCGGCACCGCCAGCGACGTGTACCCGCCCAGCACGCCCCCGAACAGCCCGAACAGCAGCAGCAGCAGCGCCTCGAGCAGCAGCGGGATCGCAAACCGGCTCCGCAGCTCGCGCCGGCGCGCCCAGTTGACGGTGATGGCCGTGGTCATCGCCCCCAGCGTGAACGCCAGCAGCGCGCCGACCGCCGCCAGCGCCGGCCGCGCCCGCCCCAGCGCGATGTCGTCGGCCAGCGTCGAGACGATGCCGGTCATGTGCGAGGTGTACTGGCCCACGGCCAGGTAGCCGCCGGCGTTGGTGGCGCCGGCCACGAAGGCGAGCGTGGCGCCGAGCGCGCGGTTGCGGCGGGTGCTGCGGTCGGGACTGGCGAGGTTGAGGACTCGGCGCACGGGCAGGGTGGGTGAGGGCAGGACCAGTGGAGCGGGGGCCAATCGCAGTCTAATCCGTTCGCCCCGGCGCGGCAGGCCCCGTCACGGCCCCGTCTCGATCCCCACGAACCGCCCCCCATCAATCACGCCCCCGCGCACCGTGTACACCGTGAACCCCGACGGAAACGTGAGCGGCCCGACCTCCGACGGCCCCACCACCGCCGGGCTCTGCTCAAACCGCGTCCGCACGCCCCCGATCTCGTACGCGATCTTCTCCCCCGCATGCACGTGCGCGCCGAGCGCCAGCCGGTGCGGCCGCGACCGCAGCACCGCCAGCACCTCCGTCACGTTCGACACCACGTGCCGGAACACCGTCGTCCCGCCCACCGTGATCACCGAGGGCGCCGGCGGCGCGTCGGTGTAGCCGTTGAGCCCCTCGATGGTGCTCACCAGCGGGATGTGGTTGAACGTCACCACCGGCATCGTCGCGGGAATCCGCGCCAGGTCGCGCGCCAGCCACGCCAGCTGCAGGCTGTCCACGTGCCCGTAGTACGACGGCCCGTCCACGTCCACCGAGTTGAGCCCCACGAAGTGGATGCCGCCGTGGGTGAACGAGTAATAGTCGGGCCCGAGATAGTGCTGGTACATCTTCCGCCCGAACAGCGGATGCGCCGGCTCCACGTGCGACTTGTCCCGCTCGATCCCGAAGATCTCGTGATTGCCTGGCACCGTCCACGCCGGCGTCGTGAACTGCCGCAGCTCCCCCATGAAGAGCTCGTAGTACGACGTCGCCTCCGCCTCCCCCACCCGGAGCGCGTCCCGCACCAGGTCGCCGGCAATGAGCACAAACGCCGGCCGGAGCGAGTCCACCAGCGTGCGCAGCCGCCGCGTCCGCGCCGCCGACGCCGGCGCGATGTGCGTGTCCGACGCATGCACAAACGTGAACACCGCCGGCACCCGCACCCGCGCCACCCCGAACTCCACCCGCGCCGGCCCCTCGGCCACGCTCCGCCAGAACCGCCCCACCACCCGGTAGCCATCCGGCACCGACACGAACACGATCCGCGTGGGCCCGGCCGCGACCCGGAACTCCCCCGCGGCATCGCTCGCCACCACCGTGTCCTGGTTCGACACCGTGACGTCCGCCAGCCCGCGCTCGCCGGCGTCACGCCGCCCATTCTGGTTCAGGTCCACGTAGACCGCGCCCTCGACGAGCGGCACCTGCGCCCGGAGGGGCGCCACGAGGGACATCGACGACGCGAAGAGAAACGCTGCGAGGGCTCGGCGCATGGCGTGGTCCGGCGGGAGGAGTGGGGGGTGCCGCAACGCGTACGAGACGAGCCGGAGGCAGCCCGGGATTCACGCCGGTAGCGGGCGCAAGGGTGCTGCGGGCGCGGTGGCACCGCCCGGCCTGGGGACTGCCCCGGCCGTCGGGGATCCCGCATTGCCGAGGTAGCATTCCGGTGCTATTCTGATGCCACACCCGTGCTACCGCGAGGAGCACCCCATGATGCGAGAGATCAGGCTCCGGCAGGTCGGCGGCTCCGTTGGCGCCACCCTTCCCAAGGACATGGTCGATCGCCTTCACATGCAGGTCGGCGACCGCGTCCTCGCCGTGGAGACCGCGCAGGGCATCCTCCTCACCCCCTTCGATCCCACCGTCGAGGCCGGCCTGGCCTCGGCGGCCGAGGTGGCCAGGAAGTACCGGAACGCCCTCCGGGAACTTGCCAGGTAGTCCCGATGGCCCGCGAGCCCGTGTGGGTGCCTCGGCTGGTGGTCGAGGCCATTCATTGGGACCAGGTCCGGGAGCACGGCGGACTCGGCGGGCTCCGGGACGAGAACGTCCTCGACTCCGCCCTGGCCCGCGCCCGGCAGCGCTGGAGCTACGAGCCGAAGACGGATATCCCCACCCTGGCGGCCGCCTACGGCTTCGGTCTGTGCCAGGGCCACCCCTTCCGCGACGGCAACAAGCGGCTCGCCTTCGTGACGATGCTGGTGTTCCTGGACCTGAACGGCTGGTCCTTCGACGCCGGCGAGCCGGAGGTCGTGACCGCCATGCTGGCGCTGGCGAGCGGAAACTCCAAGGAGGCCGACCTGGCCGCCTGGGTCAAGGCGAGGAGTGCGCGACGGAAAGGCCGTTGACCCACGACGTCGCTCAGCCCGGAATCACCCCGTAGAACACCTCCCCCGACACCACCAGCCCCGCCGGCCCGAAGCGAAGCAGCTCGAGCGCCCGGTCCCGCCCCTGGTTGATCTCGCGATCATAGATGATGGCCAGCTCCGCCGCCGCCGGGTCCCACGTCGTGCGGATCACCTCGAAGCGCAGGTGCGCGATCCGCGCCAGCGCCGCCTCCCAGTAGGCCCGCACCGCCGCCTTGCCGCGGACGGTGGGCCGGCCCACCACGTCGAGCGCCTTGGGCGTGGAGAACACCACGTCGTCGGCGAAGTGGGCCAGCACGCTGTCCAGGTCGCGCGCATTCCACGCGGCGGCCCAGGCGGTGGCGAAGGCGGTGGGGTTGATGGGGGGCATGGCGTGCGTTTGGTAAGGGTTACGGTGCCGAATGCTGCAGGGTGGCCGCCGCCCGGTGGTGTCACGGCGCTCTACGACTCCGGATCAAACCCAAACACCCGCAGCTCCTGCCCGCACCGGCACGCCCGCGCCACCCGCGCCGCCCACCGCTCCGCCTCCTCCCGCGACGGCACCTCCAGCACCAGGATGCCCCCCGTGAGCGGCGGCGCCCACGGATACCCGCCCGCCGCCGTCGTCCCGTCCGCCGACACCAGCACCGGCGCCACCGAATCGTCAATGCCGCCGCCAAAGACATACACCCCCGCCGCCTTCGCCTCGGCGATCACCGCGTGCGAGTCGCGACTTACCGCGTCCATCTCGCCGGCCGGTACCACCATCGCGGCGCTGGGAAACGAAATCAGGTACTTGGCCATGAGCTCTCAACCGGATCAGGGAAGCAGGGCGGCGCTCGCATGATGGGCATCGGCCTGGGGGACCCGCCGCCTCTCCATCCCGCCCGGCCTGCACCAAGAGACATACCTTGCAGCCACACCGCAAGCCGCCGTTCCGTCACCTCCATGCGATTGCCGGCCGACGCACCGCCGGCTTCACAGCGTCCGGTACCACAAGAGCTGAACCTCGTCCGGCAGTTCCGGGTACGCCTCCGGACGGATGGTCCGGAGCTCGCACCCCCGCTGGCGGTAGAAGCGGCACGCCGGGACGTTGAGGGTCTGGGTCTCGATCATGAGCTCCCGCGCTCCCCGCCGCGCCGCCCAGCGCTCCGCCGCCCCGAAGAGCGCCGTCCCCACCCCTCGGCCACGGGCGGCCGGTGCCACCCGGATGTCCCACAGCACCGCGACGTCACGCCGCCTGTCGAGCAGGCCGACCTCCGGCGCGTCCCACGCGATGGTCGCGCCGCCGACGCGCACGCCCGCGACGGCCGCCGCCAGCACTCCCCACCGCGACGTGTCGAAGCGCCCGGCCCATTCGGTCGGGTGGCCGCCCGGTTCGCGGTCGTAGTCCTTGACCCAGGGAACGGCCAGCGGCCGGGGGGACGGCGCAAGGTGCAGCCGGCCGTCCGGCGCCGTGACCACATCGAAGACCTCCCGGACCTCGAAGGCAATCGAGATCGAGGCATAGTCCCCCTCCGGCGGCGGGGCGTGTTCCGAGATGGTGATGGTCATGGCCCCTGCCGGGGAGGCATGCGGCCGAGTGCAGACTCTTCGCTCATCATCCCTCCGCCCGGCTGGGGTGAGTGGATGCAAAGCC
>JBGAOL010000327.1:0-5059 GCA_044221825.1 Gemmatimonadales bacterium | reverse complement strand
CGGGGATGGCGGCGGGCTCCACCTTCTGGTGGTGGGTGATCCGGCGGGAGCCGGCGGAGGCCCCGGCCCCGGCGTGAGCCCGGCCGCGCGCCCGCTCTTCCGGCGATGCCCCGCGCCCGCTAACGTGCCCCGGGGCATTGCGTCGCCGCCCTGACCTCCGCCGCCCCCGGCCGGCCTCCCCGACTCGCCACGTCATGCGCCCGTCCCGACTGCCGCACCTGCTCCTGCTCGCCGTGGGCCTCCTCGCCCTCCCGCTCGCCGCCCAGCGCCAGCGCCTCAGCATGGATCCCGGCTGGCGCTTCACCCTCGGCGACGCGGAAGGCGCCGAGCGGCCCGGCTTCGACGACCGCCGCTGGCGCCGCCTCGACCTGCCCCACGACTGGAGCATCGAGGCCACCCCGAAGGAGGACGCGCCGGGCGGCGGGCGTATGGGCTACTACCCGGGCGGCATCGGCTGGTACCGGAAGGCGTTCCGGCTCCCGGCGGGCGGTCGCGGGCAGCGGGTCTGGCTCGAGTTCGACGGCGTGTACATGAACAGCGACGTCTGGGTGAACGGCGTCCACCTCGGCAAGCGGCCCTACGGCTACGTCAGCTTTGCCTATGATGTCACTGCGCAGGTGAAGGGCGGCATCAACGTCGTGGCCGTGCGCGTGGACAACAGCGCGCAGCCCAGCAGCCGCTGGTACACGGGCAGCGGCATCTACCGCCACGTGTGGCTGACGGTGGCGCCGCCCGCCCACGTGGCCCACTGGGGCGTCACCATCACCACGCCCCGCGCGGACAGCGCCGCCGCCACCGTGGCCGTCCGCACCCGGCTCGAGAACGCCGCCCCGGCCCCGCGCCGCCTCACGCTGCGCTCCACCGTGCTCGATGCCGCCGGCCACGAGGTGGCCACCGCCGACACCGCCGTGGAGCTGGCGGGGAAGGGCGGGGCGGAGCTGCTGCAGGCGCTCGCCGTCACCGCCCCGCAACTCTGGTCGGTGTCGTCTCCCGCGATGTACGCGCTCCGCACCACGCTGCTCGACGGCAGCCGCGTCGTCGACACCGTCACCACCCCCTTCGGCATCCGCACCCTCCACTGGAGCGCCGACAGCGGCTTTGCCCTCAACGGGACGCGCACCAAGCTCCTCGGCGTCAACCTCCACCACGAGGCCGGCGCCCTCGGCGCCGCGGTGCCCGAGCGGGTCTGGGAGCGCCGCCTCCTGGCGCTCAAGGCCATGGGCGTCAACGCCATCCGCACCTCCCACAACCCCGCCGCCCCCGAGTTCATGGATCTCTGCGACCGCCTCGGCTTCCTGGTGATGGCCGAGGCGTTCGACGAGTGGACCTTCGGCAAGGTGCCGCACGGCTACGCCCAGTATTTCAAGGAGTGGGGCGAGCGGGACGCGGCCGACTTCGTGCGCCGCGACCGCAATCATCCCTCCATTGTGCTCTGGAGCGCCGGCAACGAGATCGGCGAGCAGGGCGCGCCCACCGGCCACCTGGTGCTGCGCCGGCTGCTCGACGTGTTCCATCGCGAGGACCCGACGCGCCCCGTCACCACCGGCAACGACAACATCGCCGCCGACGCCAACGCGGCCACGCCGGCGTTCCTCACCTCGCTCGACGTCGTGGGCTACAACTACGTGGACCGCTGGCACGAGCGGCGTGAGACCTTCGCCGAGCAGGACAAGCGGCTCCATCCCGACTGGAAGATGGTGGGCACCGAGAGCGGCACCATCTTCCAGAGCTTCGACGAGCAGTACTCCCTCGGCGACGACGCCACCCGGGTGGACCCCAACTACACCACCGGCATGCTCACCGCCGAGCGGCGCTGGAAGTGGATCGCCATGCGGGACTGGTTCAGCGGCGACTTCATGTGGACCGGCCTCGATTACCTCGGCGAGGCCACCTGGCCCTTCGTGGGCTTCGCCTCCGGGATGCTCGACATCACCGGCCACCCCAAGGACGGCTTCTACTTCTGGCAGAGCCAGTGGACCAGCACGCCGATGGTCCACCTCTTCCCGCACTGGAACTGGCCGGGGCGCGAGGGCCAGGTGATCCCGGTGCTGGCCTACGCCAGCTGCAACATCGTGGAGCTGTTCCTCAACGGCCGCTCGCTCGGCGAGAAGCGGATGGAGTTCCCGGCGCAGGGCACCTCGGGCGGGTGGAACAGCTACGCGCTCCCGGTGGTCCGGGCCACCACCAACGACCTGCACCTCTCGTGGGACGTGCCCTACGCCGCGGGGGAGCTCCGCGCCGTGGGCAAGTGGCGCGACGGCTCCGCCTGCGCCGAGGACGTGGTGCGGACCGCGGGCCCCGCCGCGGCGCTCCGCCTCCGCGCCGACCGCGACACCCTCACCACCACCGCGGGCGACGTGCTCCACGTCGAGCTCGAGGTGGTGGACGCCGGGGGCACCGTGGTGCCCACCGCCACTTCGCTCGTCGGCTTCACGGCGGCCGGCGGCCGGATCCTGGCCCTCGACAACGGTGACCTGCGCGAGCTCGGGCGGAACCGCCGGGACCAGCGCCGCGTCTTCAACGGCCGCGGCCTGGCCATCCTGGCCGCCACGGCGCCCGGCCGCCTCACGCTCACCGCCACCGCCGAGGGGCTGGGCACCGTGACGGTGACGGTGCCGGTGGTGGCGGGACCCCAGCGGGCCGCCGTGCCCGCCGCGCGCTGAACCGAACGGAACGACACCACATGCTGCGAACCGGAATCGTCCTCGTGGGAGCGCTGGGCCTCCTGGCCGGCGCCGCCTTTGCCTTCGGCGCCACACCCCTCTGGCCGCGGGCGGGGTTCCTCCTTGGCTGCGCCCTGCTGCTTGCCGCCTTCCTGCTGCTCGACGTCCTCGCCACCAGCGCGGCGCCGTGGCGGGCGCTCCGGCTCACGCTCGGCCTGGCGTCGCTGGTGAATGCCTGCCTGCTGTACGGGCTGCCGTGGCCGCCGGCGGGGCCGCAGGTGCCGGCGGCGGTGGCGCTGTCCGTGAGCCTGGCGGGCATGCTCTTCGTGCTGGCCTGGGGCCCGCGGCTCCGGGGACCGGCCTTCGCGGTGCTGCTGCTGCTCGGATTCCTCAGCTTCGCCACGCTCGGGCGCACGGCGGGGGCGGTGGTGCAGTCGGTGGCCATGATGGACCACGCAGGCGCGTCCATTGCGCTCTCGGGGCTGCTGGCGGCGAGCCTGCAGTTTGCCTGGCTGGCGGCGCTGTGGCACGGGCGGCGGCTGCTCGAGGTGGAGCGGGCGGCGCCGGTGGGCGACCCGGCCGCCTGAGCGGCGGCATCCCCGGCAGGGAGGTGGGCATGGCGCGGACGGGACGGGCGGCGATCATCGCGGGCGGCTACGGCGCGGCGTTCGCCCTCGCGGTGGCGGTCACCGGCCTCCACATGGCCGCCGACTCCCCAGCCGATGCCTCCTCGGGGATGGCGGCCTTCGGCGACGCGCTGCTCTTCCTCGGCACCTTCGGGCTGGCGGCGCTGGTGCCCACGGGGGTGGCCCTCTGGGCGCTCCGCGACCGGCCGAGGTTCTGGGACGTGGCCGCGGGGCTGGCGCTCGTGGTGGCGGCCACCGGCCTCGCGGCGCTCGCCGCCTACCTGGCCGCGCGCGGGGTCGGCGCGTCGCCGGTGGCGCTCGTGTGGGGCGGGTACGCGGTGCTGCGGGTGCTGGCGGCCCCGTTCCTGGCGGGCCTCTTCTTCATGGCGGGGGTGTGCTCGCCCGGCCGCCGGGCCCGGCTGGGCCTGCTCGCGGCGGCCGGGCTCGAGGGGCTGGTCTTCGGGGTGGTGGCGCTGCTCTGGTTCCTGGGGCGGTGAGCCGGCTCAGGCGCCCCCGTCGAGGAGCCGGGCCAGGTTGGTGGCTGCGTCGCGCGTCTGCTTGTTGAGTCCCAGCTTGATGAGCGGCGAGAACAGCCGGCCCATGATGCTCTTCGGGGTGATCTCCACGATGTGGGTGCAGAGCGCCCCCTCCGGCGCGCCCGAGATGCGCAGGTCCACGTCCACCACGAACGCCGCATCGGTGTAGCGGGTGTGGAGCCGTTCGCCCGGCACGCGGGCCACCACCTCACCCGCCATCTCCTGCTGCTTGCTGCCCTGGCGGTAGATGTAGCGGAGCTGGTCGCCCACGGCGTTGGGGCCGCTCCCCACCTTGGTGAGGCTCACGCACGGCGGCAGCCAGCGGGCGTAGCTCGACAGGTCGTCGATCATGGCAAACGCCTGCGGCGGCGTGGCGCGCACCGGCTGGGCATGCTCGCAACGGATGGGCATGGGAACCTCACGGACTCGGGGATGATGACGGGACGCTGCTCTATCCTACTGCCTAAGGCGGCTTTGCGTCAGGCTGGCCGCTGGTGGCTGGCCGCGGCCCTCGCAGCGGCCGGCCTCGGCGCCTGCGCGGGCGACGGCCCCCTCGACGGCGGGGGCGTCCCCCCACTCCGCGCCGCCGGTGCGGACGTCTCCGCGCTGGCCGCGTTCGAGGGCGCAGGTGCGCAGTACCGTGACGGCGGCATCGCCGGCGCCCTTCCCGCGCTCCGGGCACGCGGCAGCACGCTCTTCCGCCTCAGGCTCTTCGTGGCGCCGCTCGGCACGGGCATCGAGACCAACGATCTCCCCTACACCATTGCCCTGGCCCAGCGCATCAAGGCCACCGGCGCGGGCCTGCTGCTCGACATCCACTACTCCGACACCTGGGCCGATCCCGCCCACCAGGCCATCCCCGCCGCCTGGGCCGGCCTCGCGCTCGATTCCCTCGAGCAGGTGGTCGAGGCCTATACCACCGCGGTCGTCACTGCGTTCGACTCGGCCGGCGTCCGCCCGGACATCGTGCAGGTGGGCAACGAGATCGATTCCGGCTTCCTCTGGCCCCTGGGCCACGTGGGCGGCAGCGACGACACGCCGGCCCAGTGGGCGCAGCTCGGCCGCCTGCTTGCGGCAGGCATTCGCGGCATCCGCGCCGCCACGCCGCCGGGCGACACCATCCGCGTGATGCTCCACTTCTCCGGCGGCGGCAACCCGCCGGGCATCGACTGGTTCTTCGGCCACGTGGCGCAGCTCGGCCTCGATTACGACGTCATTGGCCTCAGCTGGTATC
>JBGAOL010000326.1:0-4964 GCA_044221825.1 Gemmatimonadales bacterium | reverse complement strand
AGGAAGCCGATGGCGGCGTCCTGCGTGGTGAGGAAGTGACGGTAGGTGAAGCCGGCGCTCACGGCGAGCCGCGCGTCCTCGCGCATGTCACTGTCCCACGCGTACATCCAGGTGGCCGGCGTCGGGTCCCAGGTAACGAGCACCTCGCCCGCCGTCTGCTCCCGGTTGGCGCGCACCACGAACGGGTCGTCGATGATGTTGCGCGGCCGCGCGGGCACCGGGGCCGAGGCCGGCACCGGGCCCACGATGGGCTTCTGCCAGAGGAAGTTGGGCCCCACCTGCAGGTTGCCCGTCGTGTAGGTGAACCCCGAGAGCAGGTTCCACTGGTTGCCGCTGCCGCTGTCCTTGAGGTTCCAGCCGGTGAAGGTCTGCACCGCGGTGGGACCGGCATCCGCCACGAGGCCCATGGCGGCGCCCTGGCCGTACCAGTTCCAGCGGCCGCGTGCCACGCTCACCTTGGCCTTCACGCCCCAGTTGTCGGAGCGGCGCACCCGGTCCTGCAGTACCCGCTGGCTGGCGCCGCTGCCCTCCACCAGCTGGAACTGCCGCCCCACGAGCGCCTCACCGGCCCAGATGCCACCGAGCTCGAGCGTGGCCGGCCCGCGCTGGGTGGTCACGTGCAGCGTGGCGCGCTTGGTGGGCGGCGTCGGGATGGCGAAGGAGCTGCTGGTCTCGCCCTGGCGGGTGATCTCGTTCTGGAAGACGCCCGTCACGGTGAAGGCGCCGACGGGCCGGCGGTACTTCACCAGGTAGCCCGGGTTGGCGCCCCAC
The DNA here is from genome assembly GCA_044221825.1 of Gemmatimonadales bacterium. Taxonomy (GTDB): domain Bacteria; phylum Gemmatimonadota; class Gemmatimonadetes; order Gemmatimonadales; family GWC2-71-9; genus JADJOM01. The sequence goes on along the minus strand of JBGAOL010000326.1, from coordinate 4,193 downwards.
CAGAGCTCCGGCCCGAAGGCCACCTTGAGCCCGGTGAACTGCTGCTTGCCCGTCACCTCCACGCCGAGCGGCGCCTCGCCGTTGTAGATGTCGATGTTGGGGCCGTAGTTGGCCTCGCGGTAGAGGCCGAAGAAGTCGCCCTCGTAGCCCCAGTGGTAGTGCCCGGTGCGGTAGAAGCCGTCGAGGCGGAACTTCGCCTCGTCCCAGCCCACGCTGGCGCGGTAGACGCGCACCCGGTCGAGCCCGCTCACGGTGACGGGCTGCCCGTCGGAATCGAGCTGGCGCGCGCGGCCGCGGTTCTCGTAGAAGATCTGGTCGATCGGGTTGTCCGGCACGTTGCCGAGCACGTTCACGGTGACGTTGGCCACCAGGTTGCTGGCGGGCCGCGCCTCCAGTTCGGCGTAGTACGACTGCAGATGGTCGAAGCCCCGGAAGGCCGGGTAGGTCGCGGTGCTCGGCGCCGTCTGGGGCGGCGTGCTGATCCGGCTCCCGCCCGTGCTGTACGTGGCGAGGTCCAGCCGCATGCTCTTGATGCGGACCTTGGAGTCCTCGGCGCTGGCCGCCGCCCGGTCGCCCCGGGCGCGCAGGGCCATCTCCTGCGGCGCGATCGCCGCGAAGTGGGCGCGGATGGCCGCGACGTCGGTGCCGCTCCCGTAGGGCGCCAGGCCGTAGACGCGCTGCAGGGCGTAGTAGGCGGCGCGCGGGTAGAGCTCGAAGTGGCCGCGCGCGTCCGTGGCTCCCTTGGCCACGATGCCCCACCACTCCTCGTTCATGTTGTTCTCGCCAGGCACGTAGTCGTCGGCGTAGCCGGCGTTGGGCCAGGAGGCGGTGGCGTCGTGCACGTCGAGCCCCACTTCCTGCCCCGCCTTCCACCAGCCGTCCGTCCACTGGAAGGTGAAGCCGCCGATGGCGTTCCCCGCGAGCCCCTTCCCCGCCGTGTTGCGGTAGATCTCCTCCCACTGCGACAGCAGGTAGCGGGCCTGCGACACCTGGTCCTCGGCGTGCGTCCGCACGTTGAACGCGTCGGCCCCGAACTCGGTGAAGACCAGCGGCAGCCCCAGCTTGGCCTTCACCACCTCGAAGGCATCCCCGAAGGAGAGCCCGCGATACATGTTGGTGCCGAAGATGTCGAGCCCCTTCACCTCCTCGGCGATGAGGTCCACGTACTGGAGGTCCCCGTTGGCAATCGCCACGAGGGCGGCCGGGTCCTGCGCCTTCACCGCCGCCACCGCCTCCCCCATGAGGCTGTAGAGGAAACGCGCCTTCGCCGCGTCGCGCTCGCCGGCGGGCAGCGCTTCCGTGGCCGCGGACTTCCAGGTGAGCCCGTAGTTGTTCTCGTTCCCCAGCAGCCAGAACAGCAGCCCCGGCGTGCCCCGGAATTCCGCCGCCAGCGCGGAGACCTCCGCCACGAGGGCGCTCCGCACCCGCGGGTCGGAGTAGTCGGTCTGGGCGCGGTAGCTGCCATCGAGGGTGAGGCCGTAGCGGCCCACCGTGGGGTTCAGCACCGTGTAGATGCCGTACTGCTCATAGATGTAGGTGATCCACCGCTTCGGCACGCCCACGTACTGGCGGATGGCGTTGACGCCCATGGCGCGCAACAGCGGCATCTCCCGGTCCAGCGCCTCGCGGATGAAGTCGTCCGGCTGGGCCCAGAGCGAGTAGGCGTAGTTCTGCCCGATCGGCACGTAGTCCCAGTTGACGCCCTGCACCAGGAAGGGCTGGCCGTCCACCGTGAGCGTGAGCCCGCCCGGCCCCGACGCCACCCGGACAGCGGGCGCCTGGGCACCGAGCGGCGCGGTGGCGAGGGCGAGCACGAGACCGGCGAGCGCGATGCGCCCGCCGAGCGAGCGGAGGGCTCGCATGGTCACCTTGAACATGGAAAGCTCCTTTGGCCGGGAGCGGAGGAGGCCCGAGGAATGCCGGGACTTGGCACTTTGTTCGGTTGCCAAACAAAGTGGGGCCGAGGCGCGCGGCTGTCAAGATCGCCGGAACGGCAGCGGGGCCGAGTCCCCAGGACCCCGGCCCCGCCACGCCACGCCCACTCGGAAAGCTCCTTTGGCCGGGAGCGGGGGAGGTCCGAGGGATGTCGGGGTCGGCACTTTGTTCGGCTAGCAAACAAAGTGGCGCTCCCGGGGGCGGCTGTCAAGATCGGCCGGAACGGGCGCGGGGCCGGCCCCAGAAAGGAGCCGGCCCCGCCGCCCGGCCAGCCGCTCGGCCTAGGCCTCCGTGCCCGTCCCCGGCGGCGGGAGCTGCGCCTCAAGCGCCCGGCGGGCCATGCGGGTGATCCGCAGGGTGACCAGGGCCGTGACCAGGAGGCCGGCGACCAGCGCGGCATAGGTGAGGGGTCCCCTGGGAGGGGCGCCCCCGGCCGCGAGGGCCGCCTCGCCCGCCAGTTGCCCCAGGTATACGTACAAGACGATGAGGGGGAGCATCCCCACCGAGCCCAGCAGGAAGTCGCGGAAGCGCACCGTGGTGAGGCCCAGGCCGTAGTTGAGGAGCACAAACGGAAAGAGCGGCGACATCCGGAGCAGCAGCACGATCCGGAGCCCGTCCGCCCCGATGGCCCGGTCCACGGCCGCAAAGCGGGGATAGCGGGCCGCCACCCGGCTCACCGCGTCCCGCGCCAGGTAGCGCGCAATCAGGAACGAGAGCGCCGCCCCCGTGGTGGCCCCCACGAAGACCACCACGCTCCCCACCCCCACGCCAAAGAGCACCCCGGCCGCGAGTGTTAGCAGGAGCCCCGGCACCAGCGCCACGGCGAGGAGCGCATAGAGGCCCGCTACCGCCACCGGCCCCCAGAGGCCAAGCGCCGCCACCCGGGCGGGCAGCGACGGGAGCAGCGGCCGCACCTCGCGCCAGGCGAGCAGCAGCAGCGCCAGGATGAGGCCGGTGAGCAGCCACTTCCCGAGGGCACTAGCTCGCAAGCGCCCCTCCGCAGCTCGAACCGGCGCCGGCCGTGCACCCGAAGCAGTGCGGTCCCACCACGATGGGCCGGCCGGTGAGCGCCGCCGCCTCGAACGCGTGGATGGTCTGCGGCCGGGTACGGTCCACCGGCAGGTCGAGCATCTGGTTGAAGTCGCAGTCGAAGAGCGTGCCGTCCCAGCCCACCGAGAGGGTGTCGCGGCACATCACCCCGGCCGCAGCGGCCGGGTTGTAGGCGCGCACCAGCCGGTCGAGGTACGCCGCCGTCTGGCCCCGCGCCTCGAGGTGCTCCAGGAAACGGCTGATCGGCATGTTGGTGATGGTGAACAGCTGGGTGAAGACGATGCCGTGCTCCTCCCGAAGCCGCGCCTTCCACTCCGCCTCCGCCGCGCGCTGCTCCGGCGGCAGGAAGGCACCCACGGGGTTGGTGACCAGGTTGAGGACCAGCCCCGTTCCGGGCTGCCCGTAGCCCACCGCATTCAGGTCCTTGAGCGCCGCGATGGAATCGGCGAAGACCCCCTCGCCGCGCTGGCGGTCGGTCTCCCGGGCCTGGTAGTAGGGGAGCGACGCCACCACCTCCACGCCGTGCTCCGCGAGGAACCCGGGGAGGTAGCGGTAGTTGGGGAGCTGGGTGATGGTCAGGTTGCAGCGGTCGATCACCCGGCGGCCCAGGCCGCGCGCGGTCATGACGAGTCGCCGGAAGTCGGGGTGGAGCTCGGGCGCGCCCCCCGTGATGTCGAGCACCGGGATGGCGTGCGCGGCCAGCACGCGGAGGCAGGCGTCCACCGTCTCCGGGGCCATCACCTCGGTGCGCCCGGGCCCCGCGTCCACGTGACAATGATGGCAGGCCTGGTTGCAGCGCTTGCCGAGGTTCACCTGCAGCACGCCGATCCCCGTGGCATGGAGGGGCCACAGGCCGGCCCCATCCAGCGCCTCCTCGAACCGCCGTCCCACCGGCACCTCGGCCAGGCGGGCGCGCTGCGCCGCGCCGGGGGCGAGCGGGTGGCGCTGCTGCGCCAGGGTGGGCAGGAGCGGCACTACATCCCCAGCCGCTCGAGGTGGTTCCGCATCTGCACGCCGTGCACCAGCGAGGCGCCGCCCCGGATGGCGGCGGCCACGTGGACCGCCTCCGTCATCTGGGCCTCGTTGCTGCCCTTCTCGAGGCAGTCGGTGCTGTAGGCGTCGATGCAGTAGGGACACTGCACCGCGTGCGCCACGGCGAGGGCGATGAGCGCCTTCTCCCTCGCCGAGAGCGCGCCGGGGGCGAAGAC
>JBGAOL010000325.1:0-4967 GCA_044221825.1 Gemmatimonadales bacterium | reverse complement strand
GCTCTGCTCGCGCATGAACTGCTGGACGTACCACGGCCCGCAGCCGCCCTTGCCGCTGCCGCCGGAGCCCTTCCAGCCGCAGAAGGCCTGCGCGCCCGGCCAGGCGCCCGTGGTGGCGCCGCTCCGCTTGTTGACGTAGCAGACGCCCGCCTCGATCTCGTCGAAGAAGCGGTCGATCTCCTCCTGCTTCGCCGAGAAGAACCCCGCCGTGAGCCCGAACTCCACCTTGTTGGCCTCGGCCAGCGCCTGGTCCAGCGAGTCCACCGGCGCGATGGCAAGGAACGGCGCGAACAGCTCCTCCAGGAACAGCGTGCTCTCGAGCGGCAGCTCGGCGATGGTCGGCGCCACGAAGTGGCCCTTGTCGAACACCTCACCACGCAGGCGCGTGCCGCCCAGCAGCACCTTCCCCTCGCGGCCGGCCTGGGCCACGGCCTTCTCCCAGCGCTGCACCGCGCGCTCGTTGATCACGGGCCCGAACCAGACGTCCTTCTGGGTCACGTCGCCCATGCTGATCGCCTTCGTCTTGGCGATGAGCTTCTCGACGAACGCGGCATAGACCTTCCGGTCCACGTACACGCGGCTCGTGGCGCTGCACTTCTGGTTCTGGAGGCCAAACGCCGAGCGCATGCAACCCTCGGCCGCGGCGTCGATGTCGGCGCTCTCGGTGACGATCACCGCGTTCTTGCCACCGAGCTCCATGAGGCAGGGCTTGACCCACTTTTCCGAGAGGCCGTGAAAGATCCGCATGCCCACGGGCTTGGAGCCGGTGAACACCACGCCGTCGACGCCCGGGTGCTGCCACAGCGCGTCGCCCATCTCGCGGCCGCGGCCGGTGACGAAGCTGAACACGCCGGCCGGGACGCCCGCGTCGCGGTACGCCTCGTACAGCTTGAGCCCGGTCCAGGGCGTGTCCTCGGCCGGCTTGTAGACGACGGCGTTCCCCGTCATCAGCGCCGCGCTCGACATGCCGGTGGAGAGGGCCAGCGGGAAGTTGAACGGGGCCACGCAGGCAAAGACGCCGTAGGGGCGGAGCAGCTCGGTGTTCCGCTCGATGGGCGTGAGGTTGTTCATCGGCTTGATGTAGCCGTGATGATCCTCGACCTGCTGGCAGTAGTAGTCGATGAGGTCGGCGCTCTCCTCCGTGTCCCCCATGGCCTCGAAGCGGTTCTTGCCCACCTCGAGCGCCATGATGGCCGAGAGTTCGAACTTCCGCTCGCGGATGATCGTCGCCGCCTGGCGGAGGATGCGCACCCGCTCCTGCCACGGGAGCCTGGCCCACGCCTTCTGGGCGCGGACGGCGGCCTTCACCGCGAGGTCCACGTGCTCCGGGCCGGCGGCGGTGAAGATGCCGAGGGTGAGGCTCGTGTCGATCGGGGACACGTCGGTGATCGGGTCGCGGCCCTGGGCCTCGACGGCCTTGCCGTCGATCCAGAGCGGGTGACTCTTCCCGGCGGCCTTCCGCACAGCCGCGAGGGCGTCGTCGAAGGCCTGGTGGAACGCCGACAGGTCCACGTTGGTGGACGTGTAGGTGATCTTCTGCTGGGCGGGAGCCGTGGCGGTCATCCGGAATTCCTCTCTTCCCCGGCAAGGCGCGGCCCAAGGGCCGCGCTTTCGATGTGGTGGGCGCGACCTGGCGGCCGCGCTTTCCTCTCCCTAGGCGTGCACCGCGTGCGTGGCCGACTCGCGCGGCGCCGACATGTGCGCGCGCCAGTACGCCTGCCCGCTCTCCGGCAGGGCGTAGATCGGGTCGTAGTAGGCGTACTTCTGGCCCAGCGCCTCGGTGTTGCCCCACTCGATGGACGTGAGGTAGTTCTTGGTCCAGTAGCTGATGCCCTTCTCGCGGTCGTACTCGGCGAGCTGGTGCACCCAGCGCTTGCCCACGAACGGCACGTCGCACACGATGCGCGGCGTGGCGAAGCCGGGCAGGTAGCCCATCATGTCGTGCTGCAGCTGCTGCGCCTCGGCCACCGACACGCGCCAGTGCTCCGAGTTGGGGATCATGTCGCACATGTAGAAGTAGTACGGCAGGATCTTGGCGTGGTCGAGCAGCATGAAGCAGAGGTCCAGCAGGTCCGGCGTGGTGGCGTTCACCCCGCGGAGCAGCACGCCCTGGTTCCGCACGTCGCGGAAGCCGATCTCGAGCAGCTTCTTGGTGGCCTTGCCCACGAGCGGTGTCACCTGCTGCGCGTTGTTGGCGTGGGTGTGGAGCGCCAGGTCCACGCCCCGGTCAAACGCCTTCTTCGCCAGCCGCTCGAGGCCCGCGATGACGCTGTCCTGCAGGTAGTGCTGCGGCAGGCCCACCAGGCCCTTCGAGGCCAGGCGGATGTCGCGGATGTTCGGGATGTCGAGCAGCGCGGAGACGAACGGCTCGAGCTGGGTGATGTGCAGGTTGGCGATGTCGCCGCCCGAGACCACCACGTCGCGGACGCTCGGTGTCTTCCGCAGGTACTCGAGCATCTGCTGGTGCCGGTCCTTCTGCGGCGTCACGAACTTGAGCTTCTCCACCTGCGGCACGTCGTTGCCGACGAGGTCCATGCGGGTGCAGTGGCCGCAGTACTGCGGGCAGGTCGAGAGCATCTCGGCCAGCACCTTGGTGGGGTAGCGGTGGGTGAGCCCCTCCACCACCCACATGTCCTGCTCGTGCAGCGAGTCGCGGCTGGCCATGGGATGGTTGGGCCAGTCGGTGCGGCGGTCCTGGAAGGCGGGCGCCATGTAGCGGCGCACGGGGCAGTTCCACAGGTCCGCGGTGTTCAGCGTGTTCATCATGTGCGGCGGGATGAGCATGCTCATCGTGGCCCGCTGCTCCATGTCCACGGCGATGCTCTCCGCCAGGCTGTCCGGCAGCAGGTGGCCGAGGGCCGCCTTGAACTCGCGCAGGTTCTTGACGGTGTGCTTCCGCTGCCAGGTGGCATCCTCCCACTCGGCCTTGGTGACACCCTTGTAGCCGGGCAGGCGGGTCCAGTCCGGCTCCACATACTGGCGGGCCGGAGGATAAGGAATAGGCTGACCGGCCTTGCGGGCCTGCTCGGCGCGGGACACGGGCGCGTCCATGGGCACCTCTGCGGTGGACTGGGGCGTGCAGCTCGGCGCATATATATAGAAGCGCCGCTTGACGTTAGAGACGATAATATATAATATATTCTTTGGCAACCCCGCATGGGTCGGGCGGGCGCCCTTCTATTAGTAGCCTCCGTGCCGGCCGGCCTCGGGCCGGGCGACTCGCCATGAGCGCGGGAGCGGTGACGCCCCGCAGCCAGGGATCGCATGATCGGGATCGAGTTGGACGAACTGCTCGAGCGGATGCCCCGGAAGGGCCGGCTGGCCACGCACGAGATGGTGGCGGCGGTGCTGCGGGAGGCCATCACCAACGGGCTCCTCAAGGCCAACCAGCCGCTGCCGCAGGACGAGATCGCGGAGCAGCTGGGCGTGAGCCACATCCCGGTGCGGGAAGCTTTGCGCCAGCTGCAGTCGGAGGGCCTCGTCACCTATCAGGCCAACCGGGGCGCCACCGTCGCGTCGCTCACGGCGGATGAGGTGCGGGAGATCTACGAGATCCGCGCCATCCTCGAGACCGCGGCCATCCGCCGCGCGGTGCCGCGGCTCAGCGATGAACAGCTGGCCGAGGCGGGGCGGATCCTGGCGGCGGCGGAGGCGGACACCGAGGGCGCGGCGTGGGGCACTCACGACGTGGACTTCCATGCGCTCATCTATGCGCTGGACGACCGGCCTCGGCTCAAGGAGCTGATCGACGGGCTGCTTCGGCGGGTGGACCGATACTGGCTCACGCATGGGCTCATGCTGACGCATCGCGTGGAGTTCGAGCGGGAGCACCGGGCGCTGCTCGCGGCTATCGCGGGGCGTGATGCCGAGGGCGCGGCGGCGTTGCTCGGGAAGCACCTGGCGGGGGCGGCGGAGCTGCTCGTGGCGGAGATGGAGCGGGTGCAGTAGGCCGGGAACGGCCACATCAATCACAACATGCTGCCGGCGCCAGACGCCGGCTGTGAGAGCCGATGACGAAAGTCGTCTCCATGCAAGCCGCCATCGCCGCCCACGTGCGCGATGGCGACACGGTGGTGATCGAAGGCTTCACCCACCTCATCAACTTCGCCGCGGGGCATGAGATCATCCGCCAGGGGCGGAAGAACCTCACGCTCTGCCGGCTCACGCCCGACCTCATCTACGACCAGATGATCGCGGCCGGCTGCGCCAAGAAGCTGGTCTTCTCCTGGGCCGGGAACCCCGGCGCCGGCTCGCTGCACGCCTTCCGGCGCGCGGTGGAGAAGGGCACGCCCGCGCTCGAGATCGAGGAGTACAGCCACTTCGGGATGGTGGCGCGGATGTCGGCGGGCGCGGCGCGGCTGCCGTTCTGGGTGATGCGGAACTACATGGGCACCGACCTGCCCGTGGCCAATCCGCGCATCAAGACCGTCACCTGCCCCTACACCGGTGAGGTGCTGGCCACGGTGCCGGCGCTCAACCCGGACGTGACGATCATCGCCGCCCAGCGCGCCGACCAGAACGGCAACGCGCAGGTCTGGGGCCTCCTCGGCGTGCAGAAGGAGGCGGCCTTTGCCTCGAAGCGCGTCATCGTGGTGGTGGAGGAGCTGGTGGACGAGAGCGTGATCCGCGCGGACCCGAACCGCACGCTGATCCCCGGCATGATCGTGGACGCCGTGGTGGTGGAGCCCTGGGGCTGCCACCCCTCGTACGCGCAGGGCCACTACGACCGCGACAACGACTTCTACGTGGCGTGGGAGGACATCTCCCGCGACCCCGCGAAGCTGGAGCAGTACCTCAAGGACTACGTCTACGGCGTGAAGGACCGCGCCGAGTACCTGGCCAAGCAGCCGGGGCTCACCAGCCGGCTCAAGGCCAAGGACCAGATCTGCGCGGGGGTGAACTATGGCTTCTGAGTACTCCCCGTCCGAGATGATGGCGGCCGTGGCCGCCCGCGAGCTCAAGAACGG
>JBGAOL010000324.1:0-4985 GCA_044221825.1 Gemmatimonadales bacterium | reverse complement strand
GGGGAAGCAGGCGCCGAGGGCGGCGAGCGCGTCCAGCTCGGGGCGGAGGGTCCCGCGCACCTCGCTCACCAGGTGCAGCACGTGGCTGTAGCGCTCCACCGTCATGAAGGCCGTCAGGCGCACGGTGCCGAACTGCGCCACCCGTCCCACGTCGTTCCGCCCGAGGTCCACCAGCATCAGGTGCTCGGCGCGCTCCTTGGGATCCGCCTCGAGCTCGGCCTGCAGGGCCTGGTCCTGCTCCGGGGTGGCGCCGCGCGGCCGGGTGCCGGCGATAGGGCGGACGGTGAGCTCGCCCTCCTCCACGCGGAGCAGCACCTCGGGCGAGCTGCCCACCACGTGCAGGTCGTCGCAGTGGAGGAAGTAGAGGTACGGCGCCGGGTTGAGTGCGCGCAGGTAGCGGTAGGTGAGGAACGGGTCGGGCGCGTCGAGGTCGATGCGGCGGGAGAGCACCGTCTGGAAAGTGTCGCCCGCGGCGATGTACTCCTGGATGGCGCGGACCCCCGCCTCGTAGGCGGCCTGGTCGTAGGGGGAGGTGCGCTCGGGGAGCGGGGCCGCCGCCTCGATCTCCAGCGAGCGCAGCGCCGATGGCTGCGCCAGCCGCGCCAGCCACTCGTCGATGCGGGCGGAGGCCTCGGCGTAGCGGCGCTCGAGCTCCGCCTGACGCATGCCGTCCGTCACCTCCACGTTGGCGATGACGGTGGCGCGGTTGAAGAGGTTGTCGAGCACCAGCACGGTGTCCGCCACCATCAGGATGGCGTCGGGGAGGCTGCGGTCGTCGGCGGGGGCGTCGGGGAGGTGCTCGAGGCTCCGCACCACGTCGTAGCCCAGGTACCCCACGGCGCCGCCGGTGAAGCGCGGCAGCCCGGGCAGGTGCACCGGCGGGTGCTGGCGCATGGTGGCGGCCATGTGGTCGAGCGGCGCCTGGTCGGTGCTGACGGTGCCCCACCCCCCGGCCTTGGTCCAGCGCGACACCTCACGGCCCCGGTAGCGATAGACCTCGCGCGGGTCGGTGGACATGAAGGTGTAGCGCGCCCAGCGCTCGCCGCCCTCCAGTGACTCGAGCAGGAAGCCGTACGCCCCCTGGTGCAGCTTGGCGAAGGCCGAGACCGGCGTGTCGCCGTCGAGCACCACCTGGCGGGTGACGGGCACCATGCCGGGGGCGGCCGCGGCGAGGAAATCGGAGAGGGTCGTGGCCATGCCGGTCGGGTGGGGCCGGGTGCGGTTGGTCGGGAGCGGCGCCGGGGGACCCCGGCGGGCGACGGGAATCTAACGCGTCCCGCGGACCTCGCGCGGGGCGGCCACCAGGTAGGTGCCGGGGCCGGGCAGGGGGGCCTGGAGATTGTCCGAGGCGGGGCGGGCGGAGGCCAGGAGGGCGTAGCGGGAACCGTCCACGAGCTGCCCCACCGCCAGTGCCTGCTCGAAGCGGGTGGCCGAGCCGTACTGCCGCAGCCCGGCCACCGGGGCGGAGAAGTGCACGGGGTACTTGAAGCGGATGGCCGAGCCCTTCCGGGCGGGGAGCACGGTCATGGCGATGTCGAGGCCGTAGATGCCTGGACGGGGCCGCACCGCGATGGTCACGGAATCCGGGGCGTCCTTGGCCACGAAGACCGATTCCGGGAAGGCCAGTTCCACGAACACCGTATTGTCGGGCGGGCCGTGGCGGAGGATGATGGTCCGCGCGTCGGCCAGTGGGAAGGTGACCGTGGTGTCCTCCGGCGCGAGACCCGCCACCTCGAGCACCCAGAGCTGCTCCGGCGGCAGCACCTGCGTCACCACCACCGGCGCCACGTCGGTCCCGCCGGGCGCGGCCGACCCGCCGCCACAGGCAAGGAGGGCGAGGATCGTCGCGGTTGCGGCGCGGGCGGGGAGGTCCCTAAATCTCACGAGTCCCGAACGATGCGTGGTGCACGGTGCGTGTGGAGCGCGGCTGGCGGATCCTGGCGGTGGCGGCCCTGGTGGGCCTGGTGGCGCCGCCCGCGGCCGCGCAGGCGTGGGACGACAGCACCACGCTGGCGCTGATCCAGCGGGGCCAGGCCGCCCGCCAGCGGAGCGCGCCCGACTCCACCCTGACGAGCTACACCACCCGCGCCCACGGCTTCGTCTTCTTCCTGGCGCAGGCGGGGCGCGAGCTGACGCTGCCGCCCAAGCTCATCAAGGCCGACGAACTCGACGTCGAAGTGTACTGGCGCGCGCCCGGCCTTCACAAGCAGGTGATCCTCGGCTGGCGCGACGGCCGCTGGCTGCCCACCGACATCAGCTATCATCGCGACCACCTCGGCATCGTCACCAACAACTTCGGCGACCGCATCCGGATCGGCGAGGGCGACGAGGTGAAGGACGTGGTGCACCCCCTCGCGCCGGACGGGCCCGCCTTCTACGCCTACCGCCTGCGCGACTCCGTCCGGGTGATGGGACGCGAGGGGACGCTGCTGCTGCACGAGGTGGAGGTCCGGCCGCGCGACCCGGCGCTCCCGCTCATCATCGGCACCCTCTCCCTCGACGCCGCCACCGGCGACCTGGTCCGGTTCCGCTTCAGCTTCACGCCGAGCGCCTACCTCGACGCCTCGCTCGAGGACATCGCCATCGTGCTCGAGAATGCGCGGATCGAGGGGCGCTGGTGGCTGCCGGCGCGGCAGGAGGTGGAGATCCGCCGCCGGGTCACGTGGCTCGACTTCCCCGCCCGCTCCATCATCCGCGGCCGCTGGGAGATCGGCGACTACACCCTCAACGTGGCCGTCCCCGCCAGCGTGGTGCGCGGCCCGCCCATCGGCGGCCTGCGCCAGCCCCGGGACAGCGGCGGCACCTGGGACCGGCCGCTCGCCGAGGCGGTGGCGGAGGTGGCGGCGCCGGTGGAGCAGGAGGATCTCGACGCGGTGCGCGAGGAGATCGCCGCGATCGCCGGGGACCGTCTTCTCAGTGGCCTCCCGCGCGCGCGCCTGGGCGTGCCCGGCCTGAGCGAGCTGGTGCGGGTGAACCGGGTGCAGGGCCTGGCGCTCGGGGCGGGGGCCGCCCTTGTGCTGGCGCCCGGCACCACGCTCCGGCCGGCGCTGGGGTTTGGCACCAGCGACGTGCGCGCCACGGGCGGGGTGACGCTCACAATGGACCGCCCCGCCACCCGGCTCGAGTTCCGCACCGAGCGGCGGATGACGGACCTCGCGGATCGGCCGATTGTCTCCGGCGTCGTGAACTCGCTGCTGGCCCAGGAGGGCGGGCGTGACCTCGGCGACTGGGTGCTCCGCGACGCGGCCGGCGTGACCGTCACCCGTCGCGTGGCCCCGGGCACGGAACTCACGCTCGAGAGTGGCTACGAGCGCACCCACTCCGTGACCACCGAAGCCACGCCCGCCCGCGGCCACTACCGCGCCAACCCCGCCCTCGGCGCCGGCGACCTCGGCGTGGGGCGGCTCACGCTGCGCGCGGAACGGGCCCGGCTGGACCGCCGGGGCAGCCTGGCCCTGACCGTGGCAGGTGAGGGGGGCACCGGCGACCGCGAGTACGTCCGCGGCAGCCTGCATCTCGATGCCCTCGCTCCCCTGGGCCCCGGCGGCCTCCGCCTGACGGGCGACGCGGGCGCCGGCACGGCGCAGCTGCCGGGGTACCGCAGCTTCGCCCTTGGGGGCTGGGGGACGTTGCCGGGCGAACCGTTCCGCGCCTGGGGCGGGCGGCGGATGCTGCTCGGCCACCTGGAGTACCGGTTCGAGGTGCCGTTCCCCGGGGTACCGCTCGGGCCGTTCGTCTCGACGGGGCGGACGATCACGGTGGCGCCGTTCGTGGCCGCCGGCTGGGCGGGCGGGGCCATGCCGGGGCTCCCGTGGCGGCCGGCGCCCCGGGGGCGGGCGGTGGCGGGGGTGGGGATCGAGTGGTTCCACCAGCTCATCCGGGCGGACCTGGGCGTGTCGCTGGAGCGGGGCACGGTGGGGGTGATGGTGGACGTGGGGCGGGGGTGGTGGGAGATTCTCTGAGTCAGGAAATGGCCGACGGCCGCCCTCCCCCGCGCCCCCCTCCCGCGCTACTTTCCAAGTAGTTCTCCCTCAAGGTCTTGCATGCAGTTCACGGACGAGTGGCTGGTCCCCACGGTCGAGAAGATTCTGCCCGCGGAGAGCCTCGAGCAGCTCCGCGCGGAACCCACGGGCGAGCCGCAGTCGCTCTGGGTGACGATCGTGTCGCGCCGGCTGGTGAGTGACGACGAGGTGCTGCGCGCGGCCGCCGCCCGCTTCCGGCTGCCCGTGGCCGACCTGTCGCAGCTCACGCCCGCCGTCCGGGACGCGGTGCCGGAACCGCTGGTCCGCCGCTTCAACATCCTGCCGCTCCGCCTCACCGACTCGATCCTCGAGATCGCCACGTCGAACCCGTTCGACATCGACGCGGAGAAGGACCTGGCCTTTGCCACGGGGCGCGAGGTGCGCTCCTACCTGGCCTCGCCTAACCGGATCCGCGAGAAGATGGACGAGCTTTACCGCGGCGGCAGCGCCGACGTGGTGGCGGCGCTGCTGGGCGGGATGGACGACGGGCTGGAGGTGAAGCAGCTCGCCGAGGAGGAGGCCGCCGCCGACCTGGCCGCGAGCGCGGACGAGGCGCAGCAGCGGCCGGTGGTGCGGCTGGTGGACCTGATGCTCTCCGACGGCATCATGTCGCGCGCCTCGGACATCCACATCGAGCCGGGCGAGGCGGGCGTCGCGGTGCGCTACCGCATCGACGGCGTGCTGCGCCAGGTGATGATGATCCCGCGCTCGGCCGGCGCGCCGCTCATCTCCCGCATCAAGATCATGTCGGGGCTCGACATCGCCGACCGGCTCCGGCCGCAGGACGGGCGCGCGCGAGTGTCGGTGAACGGGGCGCCGGTGGACCTCCGCGTCTCGACGCTGCCGGCCTCGCTCGGCGAGAAGGTCGTCATCCGCATCCTGAACGCCAAGGCGACGGTGCTGTCGCTCGAGTCGCTCGGGATGTCGGCGGAGGAGCGGGCGTCGATGGGGGCGCTGCTCAAC